>JBKJTV010000267.1:0-8077 GCA_046589985.1 Candidatus Limnocylindria bacterium
AGCACGCGGGCGCCGCGGCCTTCGCCGACCACTCGATGCGGACCGTGCTCGCGGACAAGCGGCGTTCTGCGGCGCGCTTCCTGCGCGGGCTGCGCAGCGAGTTTTCGACGCGGCCCGGCGCGGACCTCCTCCGCGCCGCCGAGTCGTACGGCTACGTCGTGGACCTGGCCGCGAAGCACGGGGTCGGAGCGTTCGACGCGTCGGTCGCGATGCGCTTCGCGGATGCCGGACACCGGCGCGGCTGGGCGAACGCGCTCGAGGCCGCGATCGGCCACGAGCGCGAAGCCATCACCGCACTGCGCGCGGCGCGTGCGGCGCTCGGTTGAACGACCTCGTCGCCGCGGCTCTGCTCGGTCTCATCCAGGGACTGACCGAGTTCCTGCCGGTGAGCTCGACCGCCCACCTGGCGCTCGCGGAAAAGGTCTTCCGCCTCGACGCTGCGCGCTTCGGCCTGACGTTCGACGTCGCGCTGCACATGGGGACGCTCGTGGCCGTGCTCGTCTATTTCTCGCGCGTGTGGCTCGACCTTGCGACCGATCTCCTCCATGGGCGCTTCGGCCTGCTGGTCCATCTGGTCATCGCGACGATCCCCGCGGTGGTCGCGGCACTCCTCTTCGATGAGCTCATCGCAGGACCGCTGCGCGACCCGCGCGTCATCGCGGGCGCGCTCGTGGTCGGCTCGCTCATCTTCGTCGCGGCCGAGCGGGTCGGGCGCGCGAACGTGCGACGCGACCCCACCATGACGGACGCGCTCGTCATCGGGCTCGCCCAGGCACTCGCTCTCGTTCCGGGACTCTCGCGCTCCGGGATGACGATCTCCGCGGGACTCGGCCGCGGGATCAGCCGCGACGAGGCGGCGCGGCTGAGCTTCATCCTCGCGACGCCAGCTGTCTTCGGCGCAGGCCTGAAGACCGCGCTCGACCTGCGCCGCTCTTCGGCGATCTTCGACCACCCCGATGCGCTCGTCGTGGGCTTCGTCGTGTCGCTCGTCTCGGGACTTGCGGCAGTCGCCTTCCTTGTGCGATTCCTGCGTGGCCACTCGCTCGTCTGGTTCGTGCCGTACCGCCTGGCACTCGCAGCCGTCATCGTCGCGGCGGTCGCTGCCGGAGCGCTGTGAGCCTTCGTATCGTGTGCTCAGCCTGGGCGTCAGGCGAACGGGCTATGCCCGAGCGATGAGGAGTTGAGATGGATCTCGGACTGAAGGGCAAGACCGTGCTCGTCGCGGCGGCAAGCAAGGGGCTTGGGCGGGCGATCGCCGAGGGGTTCGGACAGGAGGGCGCGAACGTCGCGATGTGCAGCCGCGACGAGGGCGCCATCGGCAAGGCGGCGCGGGAGGTGGCGGAGAAGACCGGCGCGCAGACGCTGCCGATCGTCGCCGACCTCTCGACGGCGGCGGGCTGCGAGCGCTTCGTGCGCGAGGCCGTCGCGAAGTTCGGCGGCATCGACTCGCTCATCGTGAACGCCGGCGGCCCGCCGCCCGGACGCTTCGACGACCTCGACGACACGAAGTGGCAGGCCGCGGTCGAGCTCACGCTCATGTCCGCGGTGCGGCTCACGCGTCTGGCGCTGCCGGAGCTGCGCAAGTCGAAAGGCTCGATCGTGTACTCGACCTCGACGTCCGTTCGTCAGCCGACGCAGTACCTCAACCTCATCCTGTCGAACGCGATCCGCGCGGCGGTGCACGGGATGCTGAAGACCCTGTCGAAGGATCTCGCGCCGGACGGCATCCGCGTGAACGCCGTGCAGCCCGGGCGCATCGCGACGGACCGGCTCATCGAGCTCGACACGGTGACCGCGAAGGCGACCGGCAAGTCGATCGAGGAGATCCGCATGAATTGGGAAAAGACGGTCATCCCGCTCGGCCGCTACGGGAAGCCCGAGGAGTTCGCCACGGCGGTCGTGTTCATCGCGTCGCCGCGCGCCTCCTACATCACCGGCGTCTCGCTCCAGGTGGACGGCGGCATGCTCATGAGCATGTTCTAGGCAGGTGATCGTCCGCCAACGGCTGCGGCCGGAGGTCTTCCGCCTGCCGGTCGAGAAGATCCGCGCCGGCTACAAAAGCGACATCTACTTCGCGCGGACGAAGCTCATCCTCGAGCGCGACCAGCGCCGGGACCGCGTGACGATGCAGATCTTTCAGAAACGCCCGGGCGCGGTGGTGGTCGGGACGGACCACACCCTCGCGATCCTCCACGTCGGGGCTGGGCGCTACCGCGACCGCGGCCGATCCGACCAGCTGTTCGCGCGCTATCTGGAGGCGGAGCGGCGCCTCTATGCGTTCTGGCTCGAGCTGCCGCGCGGCGACTGGAAGTCGTACGAGCCGCTGGCCCGCGAAGTGTTCGACATCTCGCACGAGCTCGCCACGCTCTGGGAGCCGGGCTGGCGGGACCTCGCGGTGGGCTCGCTCCTCGATGGCGAGATGGCAGAGCCGCATGAGCCCGTCATGCATATCGAAGGCGAGTACCAGTCGTTCGCGCACCTGGAGACTCTCTACCTCGGTGCGCTCACCGAGGGGTCCCGCGTCGCGACGAACACTCGCGACGTCGTACGTGCGGCGAACGGGAAGCCGGTGATCATGTTCGGCGCGCGACATCAGTCGCACGAGGCCCAGGCCGGCGCCGGCTACGCCGCGTTCGTCGGCGGCGCGGTCGCGGTCTCGACCGACGAGCAGGGCGAGTGGTGGGGCTCGAAGGGACTTGGGACCGTGCCGCATTCGCTCATCGCGGCCTACGGCGGCGACACGACGCTCGCGACGCTGAAGTTCGACGAGCACATCAACCGCGCGTCCGAAGCGATCGGCCACCTCACCGCGAAGGGGACGCCGGAGGGCCACGTGAACGTCACGGCGCTCGTCGACTTCCAGAACGACGTCGTGAACACCTCGCTCGGTGTCGCCCACGCGCTCGGAGCGCGGCTCTGGGGCGTGCGGGTCGATACGAGCGAACGGCTCATCGATCAGGCCGTCCTGCGCGAGCTCGAGGAGCGGAACGGTGTCGCCGTGGGAGATGTGCGCGGTGTGACCCCGCGCCTCGTCGTGCTGCTGCGAGAGGCGCTCGATCGCGCGGGCTACGGACACGTGCGGATCGTCGCCTCGGGCGGCTTCGACGCGGCGAAGATCGCACGGTTCGAGGAGCAGGGCGTGCCCGTCGATGTGTACGGCGTCGGCTCGGCGCTCGGGCACCGCGAAGGGTTCGACCACACCGCCGACATCGTCCGGCTCGAGGGACGGGAGCTCGCAAAGGTCGGACGCCGCTACACGCCGAGCGAGCGCCTCGTGCGCGTCGACTGGGACGCGCTCGTCGGTGCGAACGAGACCGCGCGCCGTTGAGCCCGATCGACCTCGCGATCCTCATCATCGGCCTCGGCTTCGCCGGCCTCGCCAAGGGAGCGACCGGCATGGGGCTACCCCTCGTCGCGACGCCGATCCTCGCAAGCGTGTTCGGCCCGCGGATGGCGGTCGTCATCGTGACCATCCCGATCTTCGTCTCGAACTCTTTGCTGCTCGCCCAGGGCTGGCGCCGCACCGACGTCCTGCGCGGTCTCGGGCCGATCCTCATCGCGAGCGCGATCGGCACGATCATCGGGGTACAGCTCCTCGCGCTGCTCGACCAGCGGATGTTCGCGATCCTCATCGCGGTGATGGTCGCGGTCTTCCTGCTGCGTGGGGACCGCCTCATCGGCGACGACCCGAACGCCCGCCGGGCGCGCGTCCTGGGTCCCCTCGTCGGCTTCTTCGGTGGCCTGCTCCAGGGCACCACCTCGATCGCGAGCCCGCTCGTCGGCTCGTTCTTTCATAGCCTCCGGCTCGCGCCGCGCGACTTCGTGCTCGTACTGGCGACCGTGTTCGAGCTGAATGCGATCATCCAGGTCATCGGGTACGCACTGCTCGGCCTCTTCACGCCCGAGGTCATCGCCCTCGGGCTGGTCGGCCTGGTGCCGACGCTCCTGGCACTCATGGTCGGTATCTACCTGCGGGGCCGGCTCGATCCCGCGCGCTTCCGCTTGCTCATCGTCGTCCTTCTCGTCTTGAGCACCGCGAACCTGCTCTACCGGACCTTCGTCACGTAGCGGCGCCGGTGCTGGCGGCCGTGCCCTGACTACGGGCGACCCCAACGGTCCTGCCGGGCGGGACACTCGATGTCATCCCCGATGAGACAACATGTCCTTGACATGGAGATCGTCGAGGGCCTGCATGCGGTACGGCTGCTCGGCTCAAAGGGCTACCTCATCGTCGAGCGCGAGCTCACGCTCATCGACGCCGGACTACGGGGTTCGACCCCCCTCCTGCGCTGGTACCTCTCGCGCATCGGACGCCAGCTGAGCGACATCACCCGGATCATCTGCACCCACGGCCACCCGGACCACATCGGCGGCGTGCACGAGATCGCGGCACTCTCCGGTGCGGAGGTCCTCATGCATCCTGCCGACACGGCGAGATTGCGCGAGACTCGCCTGCGTGACGTCGTGCAGCGACCGGTCGCCGGCCACGCCGGACAGCTCGTCGCGGCGCTCACGCGGGCGCCCGTCGACCCGCGACCACTCGCGCACGGAGAGGTGCTGCCGGCGCTCGGTGGCCTCGAGGTCATCCACACCCCGGGACACACGCCGGGAAGCGTCTGCCTCTACGCGCGCCGGCACCGGCTCCTCATCGTTGGCGACGTGCTCCAGGTGATCCGCGGCCGCATCTCGCTCCCGAGCCATCTCTTCACCGAGGACATGGTCGCGGCGCGGCGATCCATCGCAAGCCTCGCCGAGCTGGACGTCGAGACCATCTGCTTCGCGCACTTCCCGACCTGGAATGGCGGCGTGCGCG
Source organism: Candidatus Limnocylindria bacterium (assembly GCA_046589985.1). Taxonomy (GTDB): domain Bacteria; phylum Chloroflexota; class Limnocylindria; order P2-11E; family P2-11E; genus JACDAF01. Next base: position 4,814 of record JBKJTV010000267.1, read on the forward strand.
ACGCGCTCCGGGCGATCGCCGCATGAACACGCTGCTGGACATCCTCGACTCTTCGGCCGGGAAGTTCGGCCGGAGACCGGCGCTGCTCATCAAGCCGGGATTCCGCACGCGGGTCTGGAGCTACCGCCAGCTCGCGGACGTCGTGCCGCGCGTGGCTCGCGTCTTCGCGGATGCCGGCATCAAGAAGGGGGATCGTGTCGTCATCTGGGCGGTGAACCGTCCGGAGTGGGGCATCGCGTTCTTCGGCGCGCTGCAAGCCGGTGCGATCCTCGTGCCGCTGGACACCCGCTCGCTCACGGATTTCGCGACGAAGGTCGTGGAGAAGACGCGCGCGTCCGCGGTCATCGCGTCGAAGCAGACCGAGGCCGAGGCCCGGAAGCTGGGGCTGCCGGTCCACCTCATCGAGGAGCTCCCAGACCGGTCGCGCGGCCGGACACCGCTCCCTCGGCCCGGCATCCTGCCCGACGATCTCGTTGAGATCGTGTTCACCTCCGGGACCACCGGCGACCCGAAGGGCGCCATGCTCACGCACCGCAACATCGTCTCGAACGCTCTCGCTGCGCTGCAGGTGTTCCCGCTCGGGCCGAAGGAGCGGATGCTCTCACTGCTCCCCCTCTCCCACATGTTCGAGCAGATGGCTGGGTTCGCGGCGCCGCTCCTCGCAGGCGCCTCGATCGCGTACCCGTCGAGCCGGCAGCCCGCGGTCATCTTCCGTTCGTTCCGCGACTTCCGCGTGACCATGGTGCTGCTCGTGCCGCAGGCGCTCCGGCTCTTCGACAACGCGATCGAGCGCCAGGTCGACGCCGGCGGCAAGCGCAAGCTCTTCGAGAAGCTCCACGTCTGGGCGAAGAAGCTCCCGATGCGCCTCCGCCGCGTCCTCTTTACCTCCGTGCATCGCAAGCTCGGCGGCAAGCTCCGCTACGTCGTCGCCGGCGGCGCGGCGCTCGATCCCGCGCTCGGCCACCGCTGGCAGGACATGGGCATCCACGTCCTCCAGGGTTACGGGACGACCGAGTGCGCGCCAGGCGTGGCTTTCAACCGGCTCGACAAGCAGAACATGGCGACCGTCGGCATTCCGCTGCCCGGTGTCGAAGTGCGCGTCGCGGAGGACGGCGAGGTCCTGGTGCGCGGCCCGAACGTGTTCCCGGGCTACTGGGAGAACGAGGAGGCGACCCGTGCCTGCCTCATCGACGGCTGGTATCACACGGGCGATCTCGGCGAGTTCGATGCTGACGGCTTTCTCTCGTTGCGCGGCCGTACGAAGGACATGATCGTCCTCGCGGACGGCACGAACGTCTATCCCGAGGACATCGAGGGCGTCCTGCAGCACGACCCGCGCGTGAAGGACGCCGCGATCCTCGGCCTGCAGCGCACGGGCGACGAGGTCCAGGTCCACGCGGTGCTGCTTCTCGAAGACCCTTCGGTGGCCGAGCAGGTCGTGCGGGAGGCAAATACAAAGCTTTCCGGAAGCCAGCAGGTCCGCGGCTGGTCAGTCTGGCCGGAGGACGACTTCCCGCGCACGCACACGCTCAAGGTGAAGAAGCGCGTCGTGCTCGATCGCGTGCTCATGAGCGATCGCGAGCAGCGCGACGCGCAGGCGGCCGCGGGTGCGTCCCGGGGGCCGATCGCCGCTGTCGACGACGTCACGCGGCTCGCGGCCCAGGCGGCCAAGCTCCCCGTAACGGCGGTCCACGAGAGCTCCCGCCTCTCGACCGACCTCGGGCTCGACTCCCTCGCGCGCATCGAGCTCCTTGGGATGATCGAGGAGGAGCTCGGCGCGTACATCGACGACGCGACGCTCGACCCCGACGCGACGGTCGCGGTCCTCCAGCGGATGCTCGCCGGGGCGCGCGACGCAAAGCGCGACACCGGGATCTTCGGCTGGCCCCTCCACCCCGTGGCACGGAGCTTCGGGCTGCTCCTCCAGGAGGCGATCGTCGGACCGCTCGTGAAGATCTTCTACCGCGTCAGCGTGCGCGGTCGCGAGAAGCTGCACGGACTCGAAGGTCCAGTGCTCTTCGCGCCGAACCACTGCATGCACTGGGACAATGGGATCATCCTCACCTCGCTCCCGCTCGGCTGGCGCTGGAAGCTCGCCATTGCCGCGGCCGCCGACGACATCTTCGGCAACAAGCTGCGCGGCCTGGTCGTCTCGCTGCTCGCGGGTGCGTTCCCGCTCGCACGCGAGGGCGCGATCCGCCGCAGCCTCGAGCTCCTCGGCGCGCGGCTCGACCGGGACTTTTCGGTGCTCATCTTCCCCGAAGGCAAGCTCACGGTCGGCGGACCGATGCAACCGTTCAAGTCGGGTGCCGGCCTCATCGCGGTCGAGGGCGGCACGCCCGTCGTGCCGATGCGCCTCAAGATCAGGAACATGTCGATCGCCGATCGCGTCGGGTGGCCGCTCCGTGGTGACGTCGAGGTCGTGTTCGGGGATCCCCTCTACTTCCCCGCCGGGACGGATCCGACTGACGCGACGGTCCGGCTCGAAGCTGCGGTGGCGGCCCTTTAGCTCACGGTCGCGAATGTGAGCGTGAACGCCGGGCGTGCCTCGCCAACGACGCGACCCGCGACGTTCTTCATCTGCGGAGAGGCATGCGATGCGAGCGAGGAGACCGTTTCGTCGTCCAGGACGCCGAGCTGCCGCAGCGCCTCGATGCCCGCGACGCCGCGCGAGTAGCCGGGCGTCACCGCGCCGTCCTCGATCTTCAGTGCGAGACCTCGCCCGCCGTCGATACCAATGCAGAGCACGCCGCTCGCGCCACCCTTCGAGACCAGCCGGCCGTTCGCCTCGCGCATGAGATCGGTGTCGAAGCGGCCGGTGCCACCGACGAGCGCCGGGTGGGTCCGCATCGCGTCGCGGATCGTCCGCGCGGCCCTGTCGAATGGCTCACCCAGCGCCTCGGGCGTCATGAGCAGGGCGAACGCGAACGCCATGCGCTCGACCGGGAGCGCGAAGCACGGGACACCGCAGCCATCGACCGAGGTCACCACCTCCTTGAGACCGGTGACCCGGAGGACGTTCGCCAGGATCTCGCGCTGGACCGGATGGTCGGGCTCGAGGTACGTCTCTGCCGGCGCGCCGAGATGGCACGCGAGCACGAGCATCCCGGCGTGCTTGCCCGAGCAGTTGTTGTGGATCGGGCTCGGCCGGTCACCCGCCGCGCGCATCGCGTCCGCAGTCACCGCGTCGTACGGCGCGTGCGCGCCGCACCGGAGAGCAGCGGGGCCGCAGCCGATGCGCTCGAGGATGCGGATCACGCGTTC
>JBKJTV010000265.1:0-3166 GCA_046589985.1 Candidatus Limnocylindria bacterium
GTTCGTGTTCACGTTGATGATGCGCGGGCCGGCGTAGAAGACGAGAACGAGCACGATGAGGATGAGGAGGATGATCCCGATGATCATCCCGGCGCCGAAGCCGCCGCCATCCCCCGTACCGCCTGCGTTGACATTGGTCTGTCCCATTAGCGGTCACTCCTTCCGGGTGTAGTTCCGGCGTTACAAAGCAACTCTCGTGCCGAACGGGCGCACGGGCGAAGGAGGGCCCTGCGGCCGTCAGAACGGCCCGGCGAGCTCCGGGGGGGCGAAGATGGCGACGGGACCGGACCACCAGGACTCCACCGCGGTCCCGCCCGCCTGCGTGAGGAGCGCCTCGAGCGTGTCCGGTGGCTGCCCACCGGCCGCCACGACGACGACGATATGTCCGGCAGCGATGGCGGCGCCGTAGCGCTTCCGGATCTCCCGCGGCAGACCCCGGGCGGGGAGCGGGAGCGCGGCAAGGAGCTTCGCGACGCGCCCGGTCGGCTCGTTCCGCCAGGGAGTCCAGGCCTTGTCGGCGGCGAGCAGGGTCGCGCGCGTCCGGTCCCGTGCGATGACGGAGCTGTCCTCCGGCCGGACGCCAGAGCCGTGCAGGACGTCCACGGCGTTCTGCGCAAGGTGATCGTCGGCGAACGTCGCCGCGACGATCACGCCGCCAATGGTCTCCGGGAGATACGACTGCACCGACACCGCGCCGAATCCTACAGAAGGTCCACCCTCAGGTGGACCTTCACGTACAGCGAGGTCGCGAAGCGACCTCGTCTTAAACGCGCCAGGCGAGAACGGGGATGCGCATCTCAGCGGGCGACATCCCGCCATGTGAGCCGCGGTGGAGCACGGTCTGTCCGTCGACACGCACGATCGTCGCGCCGCGGTCGGCGCGCGGGAAAGCGCAGACCTCGCCGACCCGGCTGCGGACGAGCGCCGCGCCGCCACGGCCGAACACACCGGCATCCACGAGCTCGTCGCGATCGAAGAGCGCGAACGCACCGGGATATCGCTCGGTCAGGTGTCGCTTCACTTCAGCGGCGCGATCGGTGTGGATGAACACGCAACGCGGCTCGCCCGCGAGCGGATTGCGGAGGAGCGCGCGAAGGTCCGCGTCGCCTTCGAGGTCGATGAGGCGGCCCGGATCGACGAGCGCGTGGCCGTGATCGGCGGTGAGCAGGACGAGCGTGTCGCCCTGCCGCCGCGCCGCGAACGCGCGCGCGAGCGCAAGATCGAGCCCCGCTGCCTCGGCTGCCTCCTCGCGGGAGCCCGGCCCGTGCCAGTGCGCAGCGGTGTCGACTCCCGCCCAGTAGGCGTACACGTATGCGGGCGCTATTCCCCACGGCCGTTCGTCGAGCAGCTCGCCGAGACGGACCGAGAGTGTGCTCGGAAGGAGGTAGCCGCGGAAGTCGGCTTCGGCAGCGTGCATCCTCGTCATGGCCTCGGCCCGGAAGATCTCGGGCTCGACCGCATACGTGCGCGCGCCGAGCTGGCGCGCGCGTGAGTGAATTGACGGGACCTTCACGTGGGCTCGCGGATCGTTGCGCGGGTCATCGAAGAACGAGCCCCGGCGAGTCGCCGCGGGTCCCCAGCGCAGCATCTGCGCGACCGCCCCGAACTCCTCGAGCCACGTGAAGTACGCGACGTTGCCGTGTTCCTGCGGCGTCCGCGCCGTATTCATGGTCGTGATCGCCGCGGTCGTCGTCGACGGGAAGACCGTCGTTGCCTCCAGCAGCTGCGCGCCGCTCCCCCTCTCCATGAGCCGGCCGATGAACGGCAGCTGCCCGTTCGCGCGCAGGCGGTGCAGCTGTTCCCAGCCGAGGCCATCGGCGAGCACGACGACGACGTTGCGCGCACCGTCCCGCAGCGTCCGGTCGAGATCCGCAAGCGGTGGAGGATCACCGGCGTCGTGCAGGCCGAGCACATCGAGCACCGTCGCCGCGACGCTCAGCAGGCCCCGCCCTGCGTAGTCCGGCGGCACGAATCCTTCGTCGCGGAGTCGCTGCGCGAGAGAGCTAGTCAGGGCGGCGATACCCCACGCCCAGACGATCGAGGAGGGCGAGCGCGGGCCGAAGACGCGTGCGGAACGAGTCGAAGTCGCGCGCGTCGCGCGGCGACCACGCGAGCTCCGCGAGCGCGAGCGCACGCGGATAGGCCATGTACTCGACATGGCGCGAGGTCGGCATGTACTCGGTCCACACGCAGCCCTGTGCACCGATGACGTGCTTCGCCTCATCCGGCGTGAGCTCCGTGGGGATGGGCTCATACCGGTAGGTGTCCTCGAGCGGGGTCAGGCCGCCGATCGCGAGCGGCTCCCGCTCCGGATCGGCCTGGTAGTGATCGAAGTACAGGTCTTCCTGCGGGCACATGACGACGTCGTGCCCCTCCTTCGCCGCGGCGATGCCGCCCGCGGTCCCGCGCCAGGACATGACCGTCGCGTCCGGCGCGAGCCCGCCCTCGAGGATCTCATCCCAGCCGAGGAGGCGCCGGCCGTTCGCGTTCAGGAATGTCTCGATGCGGCGGATGAACCAGCTCTGAAGCCCGTCCTCGTCCTTCAGCCCTTCGCGCTTGATGACCTCCTGCGCGAGCGCGCTCTCGCGCCAGCGGGTCTTCGGCGCCTCATCGCCGCCGATGTGGATGTACTCGCTCGGGAAGATATCCATGACCTCACGGAGCACGTCCTGGAGGAAGGCGAAGGTGAAGTCGCCCGGGCTCATCACCTCATCGGAGATGCCCCAGGTCGTGCGGACCTCGAAGCTGCCCGGCCTACCGGCGAGCTCCGGGTAGGAGGCGATCGCCGCGAGGGCGTGACCCGGCATCTCGATCTCCGGGATGACCGTGATCGCGCGCGCCTTCGCGTACTCGACGACCTCCCTCGCCTGGTCCTGCGTGTAGAAACCACCGTGGCGCGTGCCGTCGTAGCCCTTCGCTCCTTTGCGTGCATGGCCGATGATGGTCTCCTTCCGCCACGCGCCGACCTCGGTGAGCTTCGGGTACTTCTTGATCTCGAGGCGCGAGCCTTGGTCCTCGGTGAGGTGCCAGTGGAACGTGTTCAGCTTGAACACCGACATCACGTCGATGTACTTCTTGATGAAATCGACGGGAAAGAAGTGGCGGCGAGCATCGAGGATTCGCCGCGCTTCCGTTACCGCGGGCTTCACCTCGACGTCGGCCGCCA
>JBKJTV010000023.1:0-2771 GCA_046589985.1 Candidatus Limnocylindria bacterium
GACCAGGCAGCCACGAAGCCCGGCAGCATCCCGGTGCCGGCGGCATTCGATCCGACCCGCGCGCTCATCCTCACCGCGAGCATCTCGATGCGCGCCCAGGACCCCTGGGGCGCCGCGGATCGCGCGCAGGCCGTCGCCACGTCCCTCGGCGGCGATGTCATGTCGCTCTCGCAGTCCGGCAAGGGCGACGACCGCGCGGCGAGCCTCGTGCTTCGCGTCCCCGCGGAGCGGTTCACCGACGCGCTGCGCCAACTCCGGGCGCTCACCGACGTCGAGGTCCTCTCCTCGAACGTCGACAGCAAGGACGTCACCGAGCAGTTCGTCGATCTCGAGGCACGCCTTCGCGCGAAGCAGGCCGAGGAGGTCCGCTATCTGGCGCTCCTCGCGCGGGCCGAGAAGATCGAGGACATCCTCCGCATCGACCAGTCGCTCGCCCAGGTGCGCACGCAGATCGAGCAGCTCACCGGGCAGGTGAACTCCATCAAGACGCGCACGACGTTCTCCACGATCTCCATCTCCGTCACGCCGGCCGGCATCCTCCCGCCGACCGACCCGAAGGTCTACGACCCGACCCGCACGGTCGAGCGCGCCATCGCGGCACTCGGCGTCATGCTCCGCGTCGTCGCCGACCTCGCGATCTGGGTCCTCGTCTTCGGCTGGATCCCGTTGCTCCTCCTCGGAGCCGCGTTCGGGATGCAGCGCATGCGCAAGCCGGCGCCCACCGCGTCATAGCCAGCGACGTATCCTGCGTAGGTGACCGCCGTGCGCTTCCGCCCGCTCACCGAGCTCGACATCGAGTCCGTCACGCGGATCGACGAGCGCGTCACCGGCCAGTACCGGCCGGAGGTCTGGGAGCAGCGCATCGGGTACTACATCCGGCGCGACCCGGACTCGTCGCAGGTCGCCGAGCTCGAGGGCTCGGTCGTCGGCTTCATGCTCGGCGAGGTCCGTGGCGGCGAGTTCGGGCTCGAGGAGCCGACCGGCTGGGTGGAGTTCTTCGGCGTCGACCCGAAGGCGCGGGGGAAGGACGTCGGCACAGGGCTCCTCGATGCGCTCCTCGCCCATTTCCGCGATCGCGGCGCGCAGATCGCGCGCACCATCGTCGCGGACCGCGACCGTGAGATCGCCGGCTTCATCGGCAAGATGGGATTCGACCGGGCACCGTTGACCGCCTATGAGCGACGTCTCTAGAACAGCGCGCCGCCCCGCGTTCCGCCGGCCGAACGTCGGCCGAATGGTCATACCTTTCCGCGGTAGAATGCCCTCGTGAACGAACGCCGCGACCAGCTCCCCGCGAAGTACGAGCGGGCCGTCATGCACTGGCAGAAGCACAATTTCCCGGAGTACCCGGCCGTCGCGCAGACCTGGGACAAGTACTTCCCGAAGGACGAGGCGTTCTGCCTATGCGCGAAGCTCCGCACGAACATGCCCGAGCACATCGAGGTGGGGGACCGGAAGGGGCAGCCCAAGGCGCTCGAGCCGAGGCAGCTCGACCCGGAGGCCGCGAAGCAGCTCCTCATGATCATCCGGGCGCAGGCCTCGACCGAGTACGGCTCCATCCAGCAGCACCACGGGACATTCGAGCGGGCGAACGACCCGCAGGACCAGGCCTGGGTGCTGCGTGTCATGGCGGAGGAGTTCCGCCACGGCTACCAGATGCTCCACCTCCTCACGAGCGCCGACTGGTCTCCGGTCACGGACCAACGGCCGGAGGACATGGTCGAGGAGATCCTCTCCATGCAGACGGGCTCTCACGTGCTCGCTGCGTTCAACCTCGAGTACGACTCCTTCGTGGACAACGTCGTATTCGCGGCGTTCATTGACCGCGTCGGCAAGTACCAGCTGACGATGCAGAAGGTGAACGCGTATGCGCCGATGGCGGCGTCGATGCCCCCGATGCTGACGGAGGAAGCCTTCCACCTCGCGACCGGAGTCATCCCCATGCGCCGGTGGGCGGAGAAGGCCGCGACCGGGAATGCGCTCGTCGACATGCCCGCGCTCCAGCGCGCCATTCAGAAGTGGTTCGCCAGAGGTCTGGAGATGTTCGGCGATGAGCGCGGGGGCGACACGAACATCCGCCTCGGGCTGAAGGACCTCACGAACCGCGTCGCGCAGGACGCCTATCGAGCCGAGTGCGAGCAGATGCTCGACGACATCAACAAGCGCTACGTGCGCGCGCGGTTCCCCTCGCTCGCCCGCGACGACGCGGACGCGCTCTATGCGCGCGTGAAGACGGAGCGCGGGACGGTCGACGGGCTGTCGTGGGACGAGGACCTGCTGAAGCTCCCGCACAACGGATTCTTCCGCCGCCGCGGCGAGTTCGCCTTCCAGCTCATCGGCGTCGACGGCTCGGCGTTCACCGACGTCGAGCACTACATCGGCCACGTGCTTGCCAACCTGCCGGAGGCGTACCGCGCGTCCGTCGATGTTTCGCACTGGGCCGAGCTGCAGCGCGGCGTCTCTACCGGCAAGGTGACCTTGAAGGACGCGATCCGCTCGATGCCGCGGCTCGCGCGGGTCGGCGGCGCCTGCCCGTGCGCGAACTCGGTGCGTTGGATCGTCGAGGTCGGTGCCGGCAACAGCGGAGAGCCGCAGAAGCTCCAACCCTAGCTCCGGTGAGCGAACATCGCGTCCGTTTCACCCTCAACGGCACTCCGCATGACGAGCTCGTCCCGGCCGAGATGCTCCTGATCGCTCTGATCCGCGATCGCTGCGCGCTGACCGGGACGAAAGAAGGGTGCTCCGTTGGCGTGTGCGGAGCGTGCAGCGTG
>JBKJTV010000047.1:0-9834 GCA_046589985.1 Candidatus Limnocylindria bacterium
GCGCGGTGTGCTTGCCGCTGACCGGTCTCCACTCTCCGAAGAGGTGAAGGCCGAGCTGGCTCGTATCTCGCTCAGAGCCTGCGACCAGCAGGTCCTCGCCGCGCTCCTCCCGCGCGCCGCACACCTCGGCGTGCCTGCGCGCCGGCTCGCGCGCCGTGCTGAGGCCAGCGCTCCGCACGCCGCGCTTCGGCGCTCGTGCTGCCGCCGGACGTACCTGCGAGGGCTCTTCCTCGCGGGAGGCTCGCTCTCGGCCGGACGCTCGGGCTACCTGCTCGAGTTGCGACCGCCGCGCGGCGAGGCCGCGCGCGCCCGTGTCGTCCTCGAGCGCGAGGGTTTCGCAGCTCATGGGCGGACGCGGCGGGGACGGCCCGTGCTTGCCCTCCGCGACGGCGATTCGATCGCCTCCTTCCTCCGCCTCGCAGGCGCGACGGAGACGCTCCTGCGCTTCGAGTTGAGGCGGGTCGCGCGTGAGGTGCGCGCCCGCACGAACGCCGCGGTGAACGCGGACTCCGCGAATCTCGCTCGCGCGGTCGCCGCAGCCCGAGAGCAGACGAAAGCGATCCGAACGCTGGACGACGAGGGCCGCCTCGCCTGTCTCGCGGCACCGCTCCGCGAGGCAGCACGAGCTCGGCTCCGTATGCCGACCGCGACGCTCTCGGATCTCGCGGATCGTCTCGGCACGACGAAGTGGATCGTCCGCTCCCGCCTTCGCCGGCTCGTGTCGGAGGCGGCGCGATGACGCGGCCGCGCATCGTCATCGGCAACTGGAAGCTGAACCCGCCGACGCTCTCGGAAGCGCTCGACCTCGCGCGATCGGTGGCCCGCATCGACGCCGCACCCGTTGACGTCGGGGTCGCGCCGCCGGCGGTCGCGTTGGCCGCGGTCGCGCACGCGCTCGGCGAGAGTCCGGTCCGTGTGTACGCGCAGGACGTGCATTGGGAGGAAAAAGGCCCGTTCACCGGAGGGAACCCGGCGGGGATGCTGCGCGGTCTCGCCTACGGGACGATCGTCGGGCACTCGGAGGTCCGCCGTGACAACGCCGATGACGACCTGCGTATCGCGAAGAAGGTCGCGCGGGCCCTCCTCTCCGGACTGCGCGTCGTGCTGTGTGTCGGCGAGAGCGAGGCGCAGTACGAGGCACAGCAGACGGAGGGCGTGATCTCGAAGCAGGTCGCCGCCGATCTCGCGCAGGTACCGCGCGGAGCGATCGTCGTCATCGCGTATGAGCCCGTGTGGGCGATCGGCACGGGCCGGCCCGCGACCGGAGCGCACGCCTCAGCGGCGGCACGCACCATCCGCGAAGCTCTCGCCCGTGCCGGCGCTGACGCTGAGGCGACGCCGATCCTCTACGGCGGCAGCGTGACCGCCGCCAGTGTCGGCGAGTTCGCGACCGCGGAGGGGCTCGACGGCGCGCTGGTCGGCGGGGCATCGCTCAAGGCAGACGAGTTCGCGGCGATCGTGCGCGCCTTCCGTTGACCTTCCGGCCGGTCGTTCTCTGCGTGCTCGACGGGTGGGGGATCGCGCCGGGCGGTCCCGGCAACGTCGTCGCGCGCGCGGCGACCCCCCGCCTCGACGCGCTCTTCGCCCGATACCCGCACGCGGCGCTCGACGCGAGCGGGTCGGCGGTCGGCCTACCGGCCGGCGTGATGGGGAACAGCGAGGTCGGCCATCTCACGATGGGAGCGGGGTACATCGAGCCCCAGAGCCTCGATGTCATCAACGACGCGATCCGGAGCGGCGCGTTCCTCGAGAACCCGGTCCTCCAGCGTGCGTGCGCCGCGGCGCGCCACAGCGGCGGGACGCTCCATCTCATGGGCCTCTTATCGACCGGCGGGGTCCACGCCGACATGGCCCACCTCGCCGCGCTCGAAGACCTTGCGCGCCGGGAACGCGTGCCGCGGGTCGTGCTGCACGCGTTCCTCGATGGCCGCGACATGCCGCCCCGCAGTGCGGTCGACCTCCTTGGGCGCGTGACGGTGCCGATCGCGACGGTCCATGGGCGCTACTACGCGATGGACCGCGACCTCCGTTGGGACCGGACCCAGCGATCCTGGCGCGCTATCGTCGACGCCGACGGCCCGCGCGTCGAGCGTGCCGAGGACGCCCTGCGCCGGTGCTACGAGGATCCCGGGTGCCGCGACGAGCTCCTCGAGCCACACGTTGTCGGTGACGGCGCACCCGTACGCGACGGCGACGCTGTCGTCTTCTTCAACTTCCGCCCCGACCGCGCGCGGCAGCTCACCTGGGCGCTCCTTCGTCCCGGCTTCGACGACTTCCCGCGCGTCCGCGTGCCGAAGGGCCTCACGTTCGTCGCGTTCACCGAATACCAGCTCGGCATCGACGGCGTGCAGGTCGCCTTTCCCGCGCCGGAGGTCGTCCCACTCGCGCGCGTGTTGTCCGAGGCCGGGTTGCGGCAGCTCCACATCGCCGAGACCGAGAAGTACGCGCATGTCACGTACTTCTTCAACGGCGGCCGGGAGGAGCCGTTCCCGGGCGAGGATCGTGTGCTCGTGCCATCCCCGAAGGTCGCGACGTACGACCAGGCACCGGAGATGAGCGCGGCCGGCGTCGCCGATGCGCTCGTGTCTGCGTTACGCGACCGCAGCTACGACTTTGCGATCGTGAACTTTGCGAACCCGGACATGGTCGGCCACACCGGCCTTATGGATGCCGCGCTACGCGCCATGTCGGCGACGGACGCCGCCGTCGGCCGCATTGTCGATGCGGCGCTCGCGGAAGGCGGCGCGATCGTGGTGACGTCGGACCACGGCAACGCGGAGGAGATGCTCTTTCCCGACAGGAGCATGAACACGCAGCATTCGATGAACCCCGTGCCCGTCATGCTCGTCGCCGCGGGCGCGGAGGGCTGGCGGATCCGTGACGGCGGTGGCTTGCGCGACATCGCGCCGACGCTCCTCGCGCTGCTCGGTGTTCCGCGCCCGGAGCGCATGACCGGACGCGATCTCGTGCTGCGCTGAACAGGCTCGCGCGTCCGGCCTGGCTCGCCTTTGCGACGTTCGCGGGTGTCCTCGCCGCCGTCGTGCTCGCGCGGTGGGCGTGGGCGGTGACGCTCGGTGGTCCGATCCTCTACGGCGAGGGCGCGGTCGCGCACGCGGCGATCCTCGCGCGCGACGGTGCCGAGTACGCGTCCTATCCGCCGCCCGTCTTCGTCGCCGCGAGCTACACGCCGCTCTACTACCACGTGGCTTCGCTCGGCGATCCGTTCTCTTGGGGACGCCTCGTGAGCATCGGCTGCACGCTGTTCGTCGCGGGCGCGATCGCCTGGCGTGCGCGTGCCGCCGGCGCCATCGTCGCGCTCGCGTTCGGGGCCGGGTGGCTCGCGCTCGCTCCGGTGGCGATCTGGGGTCCAGCCGTGCGTGTCGATCTGCTCGCCCTCGGGCTCACCGTCGGCGCAGTGCTCCTGGCGGAGCGCGCCGCCGCGCGGGGCCAGGGCTGGGCGCTGCTCGCGGGCGCCGTCATTGCGCTCGCGGTCGCCGCAAAGCCGACGGCTGCACTGCCCGGCCTTGCGCTCGGCCTCTGGTACATCTTCGCGCGGCAGCCACGCCTGGCAGGCGCCTACGCGACCGGCGGGCTCGTCACGACGGCTCTCGTGCTCATCGCGACGCCCGGCGGGCTCGCCGCGATCCGGCGCAACGTCATCGACAACAACGCGCTGCCGTGGAGCGCGGAGCCGGTACTGCTGCTCGCTGCCGTCGCGCTGATCGTCATCGGCGTCCCGGTCATCGGCACGCTCGCCCTGCGTGCAGCGCGCGGAGCGGTCACCGCGTACCTCGTCGCTGCCGCCGGCATCGTGCTTCTCGGCGGGCGCGAGGGCGCCTCGATCAACTACCTGCTCGATCTGTCGGCCGCCGCGACGCTCGCACTCGCGAGCATCGCACCGCGCCTGTCGCGCACCGCGCTCGCGCCCGCGCTTGCCGCCGCGCAGCTCGTCGCGGGGATCGTCCTGCTCGATCCGCTCGGTGCGCCAGGTCGGAGCGGGACGGGGGCCTGGGCGTCGCCCGACCGCATCGCCGTCGCGCGCGCGCTGCCCCCCGGTCCGGTGCTCGCGGAGGAGTCCGGGCTGCTCGTCGCGCATGGTCGCGACCCGATCGTGGATGACCTCTTCCTATGGTCGCGCCTCGCCGATCGCGGTGCGATCGACCGCGAGCCGCTGCTACGCGCGATCCGCGTCGGCGACTTCGTGCGCGTCGTGAGCGAGGCAGATCTGGCGGCACTCGACACCGCACCCGCGTACGAGCGTCAACGCTGGCCCGCCTGGCTCGCAGCCGCGGTGCTCGAGCGATACACGCTTGACCGGCGGGAGGCCGGGCTGCACATCTACCGGCCTCGCTAGCCCCTAGTCGCTTCGCTCGTCGGGCGTCGCTCGTTGTCACCGGCGACCTGCGGGTCGCCGTCTCCTCCTCGCTAGCCCGTACACTCGTCCTTCTATGGACTATCTCCTCATCGCCCAGATTGCCATCGCGCTCGGCGTCGGCGCCGCCATCCTCATGCAGGCACGCGGGACCGGGCTGTCCTCGACGTTCGGTGGCGAATCGACCGCCTACCGGAGCCGGCGAGGCCTCGAGCGCACGCTCTTCCGCCTCACCGTCGTCCTCATCGTCGTCTTCGTGCTTGTCTCTCTGGTAGGGGCTCGAGCGGGGTAGGCCGCCCATGACCCGGCGCGACAAGTCCATCGTGCTGGCGCTCATCGGGCTGCTCCTTCTGACCAGCGCCGGTGCCATCGCGACCGACCGCGGTGAGGCCTCGACCGAGGCGGCGTTCGGCGGCGTGTACGTCGAGGGCGTCGCGGGCGTGCCGCAATACCTGAACCCGCTCCTCGCGACAACGAACGTCGACCACGACGTTGCGCGGCTCGCCTTCTCCGGGCTGACGCGCTTCGATCGTGAGGGCGCGATCGTCCCGGACCTCGCGGCCAACTTCCACGTCGATAGGGAAGGGCGCATTTGGACGTTCGAGATCCGTCCAGACGCCTACTGGCACGACGGGAAGGACGTCACGGCGGACGACGTCGTGTACACCGTCGGTCTCGTACAGGATCGCGCCTACGTCGGTCCCTTCGGCGAGGCGTTCCGCGGCGTGACCGTCGAGCGCGTCGATCGCAAGACCCTTCGCTTCACGCTCCCCGATGTGTTCGGTCCCTTCGCCGAGAGTACGAGCCTGCCGATCCTGCCCGCGCACATCCTCGGCGGGGTGCGCTACGCGGAGCTCATCCGTCAGCCCTTCAACCTGCGGCCGATCGGCACCGGGCCGTTCAAGGTCTCGGAGGTCGATGGACGCCAGATCGTGCTGACCCGACACGACCAATTCCATCGCACGCGGCCCGCGCGCACGCGTCCCTTCCTCGACCGCCTGATCCTGCGCTTCTACCGCGATAGCTCCGAGGCTCTCGCCGCGCTCGCCCGTGGCGAGATCGATGGCACCGGCGGCCTCAACTCGGTCGATGCGGAGCGCGCCCGCACGCTGAAGAGCGTCAGCCTGTACAGCCTTCCGACGAACGACTTCACCGCCGCCTTCATGAACATGCGTCCCGAGAAGGCGCTCTTCCGGGACCGCGTCGTCCGCCAGGCGATCGCGACAGCGATCGATCGCGGGCGCGTCCTGCAGGTCGCGGCCGATGGCCGTGGCACGGTCGCGGACGAGTTCGTGCCGCCGGGCTCCTGGGCCTACGTCCGGGACGTGCCGCGCTATGCGCACTCCGCGAGCGAGGCCCGCACCCTCCTGGATGACGCCGACTGGAAGGACCACGATGCCGACGGCATTCGCGACAAAGGTGGCGTCGTCCTGAAATTCACCGTGACGACATCTGACGAGCCCGCGCGCATCGCGGCCGCTCAGCAGATCGCGAGCGACCTCCAGGGGATCGGAATGCGAGTCGATGTCGTGACCGTCCCGTTCGCCGAGCTCGTCGACAGGGTCGCACGGCAGCGCACGTTCGACATGCTCATCGTCGGCATCACGACGGGAGCCGACCCGGACCCGTACGCGTTCTTCCACTCGAGCCAGACGAAGGACCCGGGCTACAACTTCTCCGGCTACTCGACGCTGCCGCTCGACCGGAGCCTTGAGGCCGCGCGGCGCACCTACGACCAGGCGAAACGACGGGAACTCTACGCCGGAGTGTTCCAGCAGATCGCGACCGAGGTCCCGGTCGTCTTCCTGTACTTCGCGGACTACCTCTACGCGCAGAGTCGCTCCGTGAATGATCTGAAGATCGCGCCGGTGAGCGACCCGACAGACCGCTTCTGGAATGTCGAGGACTGGTACATCAAGACACAGCCCAGGCGTTGACGTCCGGTCCTGGCGAGCGCGACGCTTCGGTACAATACGGACCGATGCCGACGTAGCCCAACGGTTGAGGCGCCGTCTTCAGGTGGCGGTTCACGCAAGTGAGTGTGGGTTCGAGTCCCACCGTCGGCACAGAATTTCTGCCGCTCCACTACCATCCCGAACCGTGCCGAAGCGTCCCGTGAAGAGTGTGTGGATCTCCGTCGACATGAGGGCCTCGGACCCGCGCGCGGTCCCACCCGAGCAGTGACCGTCACCGCCGACGCCGTCATCGTCGGAGGCGGGATCATCGGCGCTTCCGTTGCATACCACCTCGCGAAGCGCGGGGTGCGGAACGTCGTCGTGTTCGAGCGCGATCGCCTCGGCTCGGGCTCGACCGGCAAGAACGCGGGGGGCATCCGCCTGCAGTTCTCGACGGAGATCAACGTCCGTCTGTCGCAGCGGTCGCTGCCGCGCCTTGAGGCCTTCGCTGAGGAGATGGGCATCGACATCGCGTTCCGGCAGCTCGGCTACCTGTTCCTCATCACTCACGAGAAGGACGTCGCGCCCTTCGAGCGGTCGCTCGAGCTCTGGAAGAGTCTCCGCGTCCCGGCGCGCCGGCTCGAGCGTGCCGATGTGACGACGATCTTTCCGGAGCTCCGCGTCGACGACGTCCGCTTCGCCACCTTCTGCGCGAAGGACGGCTACGCCGACCCGAACAGCATCCTCCAGGGCTACGTCGCGCGCGCACGCGAGCTCGGCGTCCGCTTCGTCGAGGGCGCGGCGGTCACCGCGATCGACCGATCCGGCGGCGCGGTGTCGGGCGTGACGACACCCGCCGAGCGCGTCGCGACGCGCCTTGTCGTGGATGCCGCCGGCGCCTGGGCCGCGGAGGTCGGACGTCTGGCCGGCGTCGAGCTGCCGATCACCCCGCTGCGCCGCCAGATCTTCGTCACGGAGCGGGTCCCTGGCCTGGAGCGCGACTTCCCGCTCACCGTCGAGTTCGCGACCGGCCTGTACATGCACCGGCAGTCCGGCGGCGTGCTCATCGGTATGGCCGACCCGAAGGATGGACCGGGCTTCGATGATTCGGTGAACTGGAACTTCCTGCCCGACGTCGTCGAGCGCGCGATGGCGCGGCTGCCCATGCTCGAGCGCGCGGCGATCCGCACCGCCTGGGGCGGCCTCTACGAGAACACGCCGGACAAGCACCCGATCGTCGGACGGATCGAAGGTGTCGACGGGTTCCTGAGCGCGGCCGGCTTCTCGGGTCATGGTGTGATGCACGCGCCCGCCATTGGCGAGCTCGTCGCGGAGCTCATCGTCGACGGGCGCACGAGCCTCGATCTGACACCGCTGCGCGCCTCACGCTTCGCCGGAGGCGGGCTCATCGCGGAGCACAACGTCATTTGAGCCTCCAGCTCCTCTTCCTCGCGCTTGCGCTCGCGTGTGTCGCGGCCGCGGCCGTGCTCCTTCTCCTCGTGCTCGTACGACGGGGGCGCGGCGGCCGCGATCTTGCTCTCGTCGCGCTGCTCATCGTTCTTGCGATCGGGGTCTGGTACACCGCGATCCGTACGCCGCTCGCGGTCCCCTAACGAGAGAGAGCTCTTGACTGTCATCGACGATCTGTCGGATACCAAGGACCTACCCCTTCCGCCGGGACCGCCTGCGGAAGATCTGGCGGCCTTCTGGCGGTCGCATCTCGCCGATCCTGCCGCGGCCGTGTCCGAGCTGCACCGCACGTACGGCCCGGTATTCCGCGTGCGGGCTCCCGGAGGTCGGTACGTCACCGGGCTCGTCGGCGCGGAGGCGAACGCCTATGTTCTCGTACGCAAACATCGGAACTTCGTCTCCGCAGGCGCGTTCGACTACCTCAAGCCCCTTGCACCGACCTCCATGCTCGCGCTCGACGGGGAGGAGCACGAGCGTCTGCGGCGTCTGATCATGCCGGCCGTCGAGAAGCGGCGTGTCGGCAGCTACCTCTCCGAGATGGTCCGACAGACCGGGCCGGCTCTCGACCGGTGGCCGCTCGGCGTGCCGTTCGATGTGGCAGAGAAGCTGCGCGAGCTGACGTTCGGCGTGGTCACGAAGGCACTCCTCGACCTCGACACGAGCGACGCCCGCTACGACGGGATGGCGAAGGCGGTCTGGGTCACGGCCGAGTACATCAGCCCCCTCACGCAGAGAACGCGCAACGACCCCGAGCGCGTGGCGCAGTTCCTCCGCGCGAAGGCCATGATCGACGCTCTCATCGATGGTCTCATCGCCGAACGCACTGCGTCGGGCGAGGACCGTGGCGACTTCCTCTCCATGCTGCTCCGCATGAGAGAAGGGGAGGCTGGTATCGACGACGCCGCGATCCGCGACCAGATGTGGAGCCTGCTGTTCGCGGGTCACGACACGACGGCGCACGCGATCGCTTGGACTCTCTACCTCCTCGCGCAGCATCCACGAGAGCGCGAACTGGCCGTCGCCGAGCTCGATCGCGAGCTCGGTGACCGGCTGACCACGCTGGATGACCTTCATCGGCTCGTCTACCTCGACTGGGTCGCACAGGAGGCGCAGCGTCTCTACCCATCGGCGCCGTCCATCCCGCGTGTGGCGAAGGAGCGGTTCGAGTTCGGCGGCTACCAGATCCCGGCCGGAGATCTCGTCGTGCTCTACCTCCACCTCACCCATCGGCTCCCGGAGCTGTTCCGCGACCCTGACGCCTTCGTGCCGGAGCGATGGGATCCAGCGCGCGGGGAGGCCCACCCGACCTTCAGCTACCTGCCGTTCGGAGCCGGTCCCCGCATGTGCCCTGGCGCATCATTCGCGCTCCTCGAGATCAAGGTGGTACTGAGCGTGGCGCTGCGGCGCTTCACGTTCGAGCTCGAGCCTGGGCAGCGCATCGTCGCCTATGCGGCCGCGCCCGCGATGCGACCAGTACCGGGCATTCTGATGCGCGTGCGCTCGCGGCGAGCGCTGCTGAAAGTCGACGCGTAGCGGCGCAGGCGTCCTATCCTCAACGCATGTCCGCACCGGAAGAGGTCCGCCTCACCAGCCTGTCGGCCTGCGCCGGCTGAGGCGCGAAGCTGGGAGCGACCCAGCTGGCGCAGGTGCTGCGCCCCCTCAGCGAGCAGCCCGTCCCGCCCGAGCTCCTCGTCGGCCTCTCGACGAGCGACGACGCGGCGGTGTACCTCGTCGCGCCCGACCGCGCCATCGTGCAGACGCTCGACTTCTTCCCGCCGATCGTGGACGACGCGTACGCCTCGGGCGCGATCGCCGCTGCGAACTCGATGTCCGACGTCTACGCGATGGGCGGCGAGGTGCTCTTCGGCCTCGCGATCGTCGCCTGGCCCGACACGATCGAGCTGTCGCTCCTCGAGGACGCGATGCGCGGCCTCGCCGAGAAGATGCACGAGGGGGGCGCGGTCATCGCGGGGGGACACACCGTCATCGACCGTGAGCCGAAGCTCGGTCTCGCCGTGACGGGCCTAGCGCATCCCGATCACCTGCTCCTGAAGTCAGCGCTGCGCGCAGGCGACGCGCTCTTCCTTACGAAGCCGA
>JBKJTV010000139.1:0-2672 GCA_046589985.1 Candidatus Limnocylindria bacterium
CAGAGCAGCCGCAGCGTCGTCGTCTTGCCGGCGCCGTTCGGGCCGAGGAAGCCGAAGACCTCCTCGGCCCGAACGGCGCCGGCAAGACGACGACGCTGCGGCTGCTCTGCGCGCTCATCGCGCCGACCGCCGGAACGGCGGAGGTCGCCGGCCACCGGCTCGGGCGGGACGATCCCAGGATCCGCGCGACGGTCGGGATCCTGACAGAGCAGCCGGGCCTCTACGAGCGCCAGTCGGCGAGCCAGAACCTGCGCTTCTTCGGGGCGCTGTATGGACTCTCGCCGAAGGTCGCCGCGGATCAGACGGAGCGCTACCTTCGGCTGATGGGCCTGTGGGACCGGCGCGATGAAGCTGTCGCGACATTCTCTCGCGGGATGAAGCAGAAGGTGGCGATCGCGCGCGCCGCGCTGCACGAGCCGCGGATCGTGTTCCTCGACGAGCCGACGACCGGGCTCGATCCCGACGCCGCGAAGACCGTGCGCGCGTTCATCGGCCAGATCCGTGACGAAGGGCGGACCGTCTTCCTCTGC
The DNA here is from genome assembly GCA_046589985.1 of Candidatus Limnocylindria bacterium. Lineage (GTDB taxonomy): Bacteria > Chloroflexota > Limnocylindria > P2-11E > P2-11E > JACDAF01. The sequence goes on from JBKJTV010000139.1 coordinate 531, forward strand.
ACGCACAACCTGGACGAGGCCGACCGGCTCTGCGACCGCATCGCCTTCTTCCGCCGAAAGGTGCTGCGCCTCGACACCCCGGCAGGTCTCCGGGCGGAGCTCTACGGCCAGGCGACGGAGTTCCGCCTGCTCCCGCAGCCGCGCGAGGAAGACCTCGTGCGCGTCCGCGCGGTCGAGGGAGTGCGCACCGCGGTGGCGGAGGACGGCGCGATCGTGGTCTCGAGCGAGGAACCGCTCCGGACGAACCCGCGGGTCATCCGCGCGCTCGTCGAGGGTGGCGCGGAGCTCGCGTACGTGACGGAGCGCCGTGTACCGCTCGAGGACGTGTACCTGCGCATCGTCGAGGGCGTCGGATGATCGCCGCGACGCGGCCTGACCGCCTCACGATCGTTCGCGCGATCTGCGCGCGTGAGTGGCGCGAGGCCGCGGGCAACCGGCTCCTCGTCGCGATGACCTTGCTGCCGCCGATCGTCATTCTCTTCGTCGGGATCGCCGCGGTCGGTGCGGCCGCGATCTACCCGCCGAGCGAGCGCGACGTCGAGGCGCTCTACGCCGCATCGCCCGCGCTGCGCGGCCTCGACCCGACGCAGGCGGTACAGGGGATCATCGCGACCTACTTCCTCATCCTGTTCATGCTCATCCCGACCGTCGTGCCGCTCACCGTCGCTATCTACTCCGTCATCGGCGAGAAGACCGCACGCACGCTCGAGCCGCTCCTCGCCACCCCCGCGGGTGTCGGCGAGCTCCTCTTCGCCAAGAGCCTGGCCTCGACGATCCCCGCCGTGCTCGTGACCTGGATCGCGTATCTCGTGTACCTGCTGTCGGTCCGCGCGGTCGGAAGCCAGTCGGCCGTGAACGCGGTCACTGCGTCGCGCTGGATCCTCGCGATCATCGTGCTCGTTCCGCTTCTCACGCTCCTCTCGGTGAACCTCGGTATCTTCATCTCCACGCGCGTGAACGACGTGCGCGTCGCGCAGCAGATCGGTGGGCTCGTCGTCGTGCCGATCGTCGGTATCGGCATCGCGCAGGTGACGGGCCGCGTCGTCCTGGACGACGCCTCGTTCGTGCAGACCGCGATCTTCCTCATCGTGGTCGACGTCGCCGTGTTCTTCCTGGCCCGGCTCGCGTTCCAGCGCGAGAACATCCTCGTACGCTGGCGATAGGAGCGCGCCAGGCTACCGGGCCATGGGCGCTCCCCCCTAGCGGAGAGCCGGAGCGAAGGCGGTCGCGAGCCCGAGGAAGGTCAGGAACCCGAGCACGTCGGTCACCGTCGTGAGCACGATCGATGAGGATTGCGCCGGGTCCCGCCGGGCTGCCTTCAGGAGGAGCGGGATGAGCCCGCCCGACACGCTCGCGATGATCATGGAGATCACCATCGCGATCCCGATGACCAGGCTCAGCGCGCCGGACCGGCTCCAGAGATAGACGCCGGCCATGGTCGTGAGCGCGACGGCGACGCCGTTCAGCATCCCGACGCCGGCCTCTTTGATCAGCAGTCGCGGCCAGTGCGACAGCCTGACCTCACGGAGAGCCAGCGCACGCATCGTGACCGCGAGCGCCTGCATCCCGCTGTTGCCGGACTGACCCGCAACGACCGGCAGGAGGACAGCGAGCGCCGTGATCTCCGCGATCGTGCTCTCGAACATCCCGACGACGGCGGCGGCGAGGAACGCGGTCGCGAGGTTGATCTGGAGCCAGGGCAGGCGGCGGCGCACCGCGAAGCCGATCGGCGACAGGCCACGCTCGTCCTTGCCGGCACCCACCATCTTCTGCAGATCGACGGTCGCGACATCGGCCGCGGCATCGGCGAGCGCGGAGTGCCGCAGCACGCCAACGAGCCGACCGTCGGCGTCGACGACCGGGAGGGCCGCGACCCGGGAATTCCTCACGACCTCGACGATGTCCTCCCGGCTCCCGTGCGCCGGGACCGTCGCTGCCGAGCTCCGCCGGAGCTCGCCGAGCGTCGCGTGGGGCGGGGCGGTCACGATCTCCGCGAGCGGCACCGCCCCGACCAGGCGCCCGCCGCCATCCATGAGGTAGATGGCGTCGAACTCCTTCTCCTTGAACGTCCGCATGCGCTCGAGCGCTTCGTGGTCCGTGAGGTCGTCGCTGAATGGTGTGATGCGCGCGTCCATGAGGGCG
>JBKJTV010000341.1:0-4501 GCA_046589985.1 Candidatus Limnocylindria bacterium
CACCGCTACCTCGACAGGACCGGAACGAGAGCGTGACGCACCGAGGCGTCGATCGCGATGACGTCCCGCAGCTCCGGCGCGCGCCCGCGACCCTCGCGCGCGCCGAGATCCGCGCCGCGACGGAGCAGGTCCGGGATCGCGGTGAACGCGAGCTCGCCGCGGAGGAACGCGTCCACCGCCACCTCGTCGGCGGCCGAGAGACCGACCATCGCCGCGAGGTCAGCGGAGCGCGCGGTCTCGAGGACGATCTCGAGGCACGGGTACTTCGCGCGATCGACCGGCCCGAGATGGAGCGTCCGCGGCTGCTCCCAGTCGAGACGCGGCGCCGCGCAGAGCGCGCGGTCCCAGAGCAGCGCGTACTGGATCGGCAGCCGCATGTCCGGTTCGGCGAGCTGGGCCTTCACGCTGCCGTCGGTGAGCTCGACGAGCGCGTGAACGACGCTCTCGGCGTGGAGCACGACGTCGATGCGGTCATACGGGAGCCCGTAGAGCCAGCGGGTCTCGACGACCTCGTACCCTTTGTTCACCAGCGTCGCGGAGTCGATCGTGACCTTCGGGCCCATCTTCCAGGTCGGATGCCGCAGCGCCTCCTCCGGCGTGACGCGCGCGAGGTCGTCCGGTGAGCGGTCCCGGAACGCGCCACCCGAGGCGGTGAGCGCTACGCGCCGGACGTGCTCAGGCTTCACCCCCTCGAGGCACTGCCATAGCGCGTGGTGCTCGCTGTCGACGGGGCGGACCCGCTTGCCTGCGCCGCCGGCGAGCGCGCGGACGAGATGGCCCGCGACGACGAGCACTTCCTTGTTCGCGAGCGCGACGTCCTTCCCCGCCCCGAGCGCCGCGAGCGTCGCCTCGACGCCCGCGAATCCCGGCGTGGCGACGAGCACGAGATCGACGTCGTCCGCGGTCGCGAGCTCGCGCAGGCCCTCCGTGCCGACGGACGCGCGGGCGCCGAACTCCGAGGCGAGTGCCTGGAGCTCGTCCCGACGGCGGTCCGCCGCGAGCGCGACGACGCGCAGGCGGTCCGGGTGGGCGCGAGCGACGTCAAGGGCCTGCCGGCCGATGGAGCCCGTCGCGCCCAGGATCGCGAGACGTGTCGTCACCTGTCCATCATCGCTCAGGGCAGCCGGGAGGCCAGAGCGACCAAGGGGGCGACGAGAAGCAGGCTGTCGATGCGGTCGAGGATGCCGCCGTGGCCCGGGAGCAGCGCCCCGGAGTCCTTCACGCCCGCGGAGCGCTTCACCGCCGACTCGAGGAGATCGCCCGCGAGTGCCGTCGGGCCGACGAGCAGCGTGATGACGAACGTCGCAAGTGGCGGGACGCCAAAGAAGACGCATACCGCGAACGCCGCGACGGCCGCGGCGACGAATCCGGCCGCGGTGCCCTCGAGCGTCTTCCCGGGGCTGCTACGCGGCGCGATGCGCGTCGTGCCGAAGCGTGAGCCGACTGCGTAGCTCAGGACGTCGGCTGCCCAGGTCGGCACGAGCGCGACGAGCACCCACTCCGGGCCGACCAGCCGGAGGTACGCGAGCGCGCCGAGCCCGACCAGGAGGTAGACGCCGGCAATGGCGATGTCCGCCGCGGGCGCGACAGGCTGGAGCAGCCGTCGGACTTCGCCGATCCCGAGCACCCAGAGTGCTGCGAGGAGCGCGATGAAGAGCGGCGCAGGCCCGAGCAGGGCGGCCAGGACGACGGCCCCATACGCGATCGCGGTGGGAACGCGGCGCCTGAGATCGCTCAGGCTCCGAACCGCCGTTCGCGCGAGGTGTACGACGCGATCGCGAGGTCGAGGTCCGCGACGGAGAAGTCGGGCCAGAGTACGTCCGTCGCCCACATCTCGGCATACGCGACCTCCCAGAGGAGGAAGTTCGAGATGCGCAGCTCGCCGCCGGTGCGGACGAGGAGATCCGGATCGGGATGGCCGGGCGCGTAGAGGCGCGTGGCGATCGCCGTTTCATCGACCGCGTCGGCCGGCACGCCGTCACGCACGATCCCGCGCACCGCGTCGACGATCTCGGCGCGGCCGCCGTAGTTGAACGCGATGGTCATCGTGCCCTTCGTGCCGGGCGCCGTCGCCGCGACCGCCTCAGCGATCGCCTGCTGGAGCCGATCGGAGAGCTCGTGCAGCCGGCCGATGACGCGGAGGCGCACGCCGTCCTGGGCGAGCGTCTTCGTCTCGCGGCGGATCGTCTCTTCGAGGAGCGCCATGAGCGCACCCACCTCCTCGTCACCGCGCTTCCAGTTCTCGGTCGAGAAGGAGTAGAGCGTCACGTATTCGACGCCACGCTCTCGCGCGGCCCGGAGGGTGCGCCGGATGGTCTCGACGCCGGCCCGATGTCCCGCGATACCTGGCAGGTGACGCTGCTTCGCCCAGCGGCGATTCCCGTCCATCACGAAGGCGATATGGCGCGGGACCGCTCGCTCGGTCACACGCTCAGGATCTCTTTTTCCTTCGCGGAGCCGATCTCGTCGCACTGGAGGATGTAGCGGTCGGTCACCTTCTGCAGCGACGCCTCCGCACGCTTCACGTCGTCCTGCGCGACACCGGCAGATTTCTCCTTCGAGCGCAGCTCGTCATGGGCGTGACGGCGGAGCGTACGGATCTCGATCCGGCCCTCCTCCACCTTCTTGTGGAGCTGCTTCACGAGGTCCTTGCGACGCTCCTCGGTGAGCGTCGGGATCTGAAGTCGGATGAGCGAGCCATCGTTCGAGGGCGTGAGCCCGAGATCGCTCCCGATGATCGCCTTCTCGATCGCTTTGATGAGGCTCTTGTCCCACGGCTGGATCACGATCTGCCGCGGCTCGGGCGCGCTGATCGCCGCGAGCTGGATGAGCTGCGTCGGCGTGCCGTAGGCGTCCGCCTCGAGTGTTTCCACGAGCGACGGCGCGGCGCGGCCCGTGCGAACGGACGCGACGTCCTTGCGGAGCGCGTCGATCGCCTTCTTCATGCGCGTCTCGACCTGACCAAGGTCCTCTTCGAACGCCATCAGCTCGTCACCAGTGTGCCGACCTGCTCGCCCTTCGCGGCGCGGAGCATCGCGCCCTTCTGCGACAGGTCGAAGACGATGATCGGGATGTGGCGCTCCTCGGCGAGCGCGGCGGCGGTGGCGTCCATGACGGCGAGACGCTTTTCGAGCAGCTCGCGGTAGGTCAGCGCCACGAACTTCTGCGCGTTCGCGTCGGTCTTCGGATCGGCGCTGTACACGCCATCAACGTTGTTCTTCCCCATGAGGATGACCTCGGCATCGATCTCAGCGGCGCGGAGCGCCGCGGCGGTGTCGCTCGTGAAGAAGGGATTGCCGGTGCCCGCGGCGAAAATGACGACGAGGCCCTTCTCGAGGTGGTGGATGGCGCGGCGGCGGATGTACGGCTCGGCCACCTCGTCGATGCGCAGCGCGGACTGCACGCGGGACTGGACACCGATCGCGTCCAGCTGCGATTGCAGCGCGAGGGCGTTGATGACCATGGCGAGCATGCCCATGTAGTGGGCCGTCGCCTCCTCGATCCCCTGCTCGGCGACCGCCGCGCCGCGAAGCCAGTTGCCGCCGCCGATGACCACGGCGATCTCGACGCCCATCGCCTGCATGCCGCGGATCTCTTCGGCAAGGTAGCGCACGTAGCTCGGCGAGATGCCGAAGGTCCGCTCCCCGAGGAGGGCCTCGCCGCTGAGCTTCAGCAGGACACGCTTGTACTTCGCGTCCGTCGTCATCGAGCTGAGTCTAGGAGGCCTTGCCGAGCTCGAAGCGCGCGATGCGGCGAACCTGCACGTTCTCGCCCGTCGATGCCGCGAGGGCGGCGACGAGGTCGCCGATCGTCTTCGAGGGCTCCTTGATGAAGTCCTGCGTCAAGAGCGTTTCGACGTCGGACGGCTCCATCGCCGCGACCTGCATCGCAATGCTCCGGGCCAGGTCCTTGAAGTCCTGGTTCCGCGAGACGAAGTCCGTCTCGCTCGCGAGCTCCACGAGCGCGCCGATCCGTCCACCCGCGTGGATATACGCCTCGACGACGCCCTCCTTCGTCTCGCGATCGGACTTCTTCGCGGCCTTCGCGAGGCCGCGTTCCTTGAGCAGGCCCTTCGCCTGATCGAAGTCGCCCTTCGCCTCCTCCAGGGCACGCTTGCATTCCATGACGCCGGCGCCCGTCTCGGAGCGGAGGCGCGCGACGTCGGCTGCGGATGCCACTACTCGTCCTCTTTCTTGGTGGTGCGCGGCTTCGCCTCCGTGGGCGCAGACCCGGGCGCGTCGGGAGCCGGCTTCGCGATCGCTTCGTCGGTGGACGGCGCGGTCTCGTCGGCCGACTGACCCTCGGTCGCGTCGGCTGCGGGCTCCTCGTAGCCGCCGATCGGGTACTCGTCCTCCTCCGGCTCGTACACGCGGGGAGTGCGGCGCCCGCGGGGGAGTCCGGCGAGATCGGTCGCACCCTCGGCGTCGCCAGGCTCGGGCTTGTAGCCCATGTCCTCAGGCGTCGCTTCCTTGTGCGCGGCGTCGAACTCCTGACGGCCCTC
>JBKJTV010000051.1:0-4985 GCA_046589985.1 Candidatus Limnocylindria bacterium
GCCTTGATGTAGTGCGGCGTCTTCCCCGAGCAGCCGATGCCCGAGAAGACCGCGACCTTATCCGGGTCGAGGCCAAGGCTCGCCAGCGCCATCTGGATACCGGTGAGGATGCCAAAATCACCGCAGCCTGGGCACCAGTCGTTGTGCAGATCGCTCTTGTAGTCCTTCAGCGTGAGCTTCACGGGAGCGTTAACCGACATTCGTCACCACTTCCTGTACGCCGCCGCCGGTGAACGCCTGCTCGAAGGCCTCCACCAGCTCGTCCTGGCTGAACGGGCGCCCGTCGAACTTCAGGATGCGGGTCTCGATGAGGACGCCGGTCTGCTCGCGGATGACCGCGCCGAGCTGCCCCGAGTAGTTCTCCTCGACGAGCGCGAGCTTCGTCGCGCGCTTCAGGATCGCCTCTACCTTCGCCGCGGGAAAGGGTCGCATGAGGCGGCACTGGAGGAAGTTGATGCTCCGCCCGCGCTCCTCGAGCTCCTTCATCGCGTCGAGGACGGTGCCCTTCGTCGAGCCCCAGCCGACGATGGTCAGGTCCGCGTCTGCCGGACCGTGCAGGGAGAATTGCTGGTCCTCGGGGATCGCCTTCGCGATGAGGTCGAGCTTGCCCATACGTTTGTGCATCATCGCGACGCGCATCCCGACACCTTCGGTGATGTGGCCGTCGGGGTCGTGCTCATCGCTCGTGCTCCAGTAGCGCCCGCCGACCGTACCCGGCCGGCTGCGCGGCGAGATGCCGTCGTCGGCGAAGGCGTAACGCAGGTACTCCTTCGACTCCGCCTTGCCTTCGCCGCCGTGCGGGTGACCGTTGCCCGTCGCAAAGTCGGTCCCATCCGCCTCGACGGGCGTCCACTCGGATCCGGTGAAGCGCTTGCCGCGCTCGATCTTGTCGTACTTCAGCTCGAGCTTGTCGATGGTCGTGTACGACGCCGCGAGCTTCTTGTCCGGCATGACGATGATGGGGAGCTGGAACTGCTCCGCCCAGTTGAAGGCGGAGAAGACATCTTGATAGCACTCGCGGAGGTCACCCGGCGCGATGACGACGTGCGGGAAGTCGCCTTGCCCGGGATGCAGAACGAACTGGAGGTCACCCTGCTCCTGGCGCGTCGGGAGGCCGGTCGACGGTCCGCCGCGCTGGTACATGACGACGACCGGCCCGGGCGCCTCGGTGATCGAGGCGAACCCGATGCCCTCGACCATGAGCGCGAAGCCGGGGCCGCTGGTCGCCGTCGCCGAGCGCACGCCCATGTGAGCCGCGCCGACGGCCATGTTGATGGATGAGATCTCGTCCTCGCACTGCACGACGAGCAGGTCGTAGTCGCGCTGGTGGCGCTCGAGGTAGACGCTCTCATCGGTCGCAGGCGAGATGGGGTAGTAGGTCTGGAAGTGGCAGCCCGCCTTCAGCTTCGCGATCGCCATGATCTCGTAGCCCTTCGCGAGCAGACGCGCCTTCGGCTCGCGGTGCGGCTGGAGCCGGTAGGGGAACGACTTCGCATCGAAGCTCTCACGTACGTGCTCGAACGCGAGGCGCGCCGCCCGGACGTTCAGCTGCCCGACCTCGGACCGCTTGCCCTTGAACTGGCCGATGATCACCTCCTCGACGAGCTCGAGCGGGAACTCGCAGAGCGCGAGCGACGAACCGAGCGCCACGACGTTCTTCATGACCTCGTAGCGCCTCGCCTGGTCGCCCTTGCCGACCTCGTCGAGCGCCTTCTTGATGATGTCCATGAAGGGGACAGGGAAGTACTGGATGCCCGCGCGCGCGCCGGAGTTGTCGAAGCCGATCTCCGCGTCGTAGATGACTCCGCCGCCCTCGGACACCTCGTGCAGGTGCCCCTTGTGGGTGCCCCAGCGGCGGTGGTCTCCGTCGCCCGCGAGGGTCTCGTGGTCGAGGGCGACCAGGATGTCGGTCTGGTCGCGGAACGAGCGCACGTCCTCCTCGTCCACACGGACCCGATAGAAGGAGTGCTTACCCATGATGTTCGAGTGGTACTCGATGTTCGCGTAGACGCGCAGGCCAGCACGGCTGCAGGCCTTCGCGAAGACTTCTGCGGAGGCATTGATGCCGCTCCCCTGGGGTCCTCCGATCATCCAGGTGAGCTGATTCTTCTGCACGGAGACACCTATTCTAAGCGCATGAGCATGCGGATCGAACGTGACACCCTCGGCGAGGTGCACGTGCCCGCAGATGCGCTCTGGGGCGCCCAGACGCAGCGGGCGATCCTGAACTTCCCGATCAGCGGCCTGCACGCGTTCCCTGCCTTCATCCGGGCGACCGTGCGCGTGAAGAAGGCCGCAGCGATCGCGAACTCACAGGCCGGCCGCTTGCCCGCGGAGCTTCGTGACCCGATCGTCCGCGCGTCCGACGCGATCCTCGCGGGCGCCCACCACGACCAGTTCGTCGTCGACGTCTTTCAGGCCGGCGCAGGGACATCGCACAACATGAACGCGAACGAGGTCATCGCGAATCTCGCCGAGGAGCTGCTCGGCGGGAAGCGCGGCGCATACGAGAAGGTCAACCCCAACGACCACGTGAACATGGCGCAATCGACGAACGACGTGACGCCAACGGCCATCCGCCTTGCGCTCCTCGAGCTCACCCTCCCGCTCTGCGATGAGCTCGAGAAGCTCGCCGACGAGTTCGGCCGGAAGGCCGAGCAGTACGCCGGCTGCGTGAAAGCGGGCCGCACGCACCTGCAGGACGCGGTGCCGGTGACCTTCGGCCAGGAGTTCGGCGGGTGGGCGACCCGGATGCGCTCGGCCAGCGTGCGGATCCGCACGGGTCGCGGCGAGCTCTGCGAGCTCGGCATCGGCGGCACCGCGGCGGGGACCGGGCTGAACGCCGACCCCGAGTTCCGAGGTCGTGTCTGCGCCCTGCTCGCGGAGTGGACCGGCGACCCGATCGTCCCGGCGAAGGACCTCTTCGCGTCGATGCAGTCGACCGCCGCGTTCGTGCGGATCTCCAGTGGCATGCGGACAGCGGCGATCGAGCTCTCGAGCATCGCGAACGACATCCGGCTCCTCGTCTCGGGACCGCGCACCGGCTTCGGCGAGCTCATCATCCCCGCGGTCCAGCCGGGCTCGTCGATCATGCCCGGCAAGATCAACCCGTCGATCGCCGAGATGCTCGACCAGGTCTGCTACCAGGTGATCGGCAATGACACGACCGTCATGCTCGGTGCCCAGGCCGGCCAGCTCGAGCTGAACGTGATGATGCCGGGCATGAACTTCGCCCTCGAGTTCTCAGCGACGATCCTCACGAACGCCGTACAGGTCTTCCGCGAGCGCTGCGTCGAAGGCATGCGCGTCGACGAGGCGCGCGTCAAAGAGCTGCTCGACGCCAGCCCACCGCTCATCGTCACGGCGCTTGCGCCGCACGTCGGTTACGCGCGTGCGGCCGCGCTCGTGAAGCGCGCCCTCGCAGAGAAGCGACCTCTGCTGGACGTCGCGCTCGAGGAAAAGGTCATGCCGGAGGCCGATCTGCGGCGGGTCCTCGACCCGCTGCCCATGACGAAGGGCGGGGTGCAGGTCTAGGCGAACGGCTTGCGGATGACGCCGGAGAATCGCGCGGCGCGGCCGCGCTCGCTCTCGCTCTCGCTCTCGTCGGCATTCGCTTCGTCGGATGCGGCCGCGTGGGCGGTGAACAGGACAGCGGGCACCTTGCGGGCGCGCGAGTGCATGAGCGCCGCCTCGCTCCACGAGTTGCCGTAGTCGCCCCCGACGCCGCTCTCGCCGTCGAGGATCGCGCAGTCCCTGCGATCAGGCTGCGACCGGCTCCTCGGGTGGGAGGTCGCGCCTCGCCGGCCGTCTGGCGAACAGTGTGCCAAGGAGGCGCCGACTGAGCGCATCCATCGCCGCGTATCCGGCGCCGATGCCGGTGGGTGGGTTCCCGGCCGGCAGCCAGAGCCCCGGCAGCAGCGGCGCCCACGTCCAGATCCCGAGCCCCGTGCCGTAGAGCTCGAGGGCCATCGTCATGACGAAGCTCACGGAGTAGAGGAGCGGGTAGCGACCGCGCGCCAGGAAGCGGATGAAGATCGCCCAGGTGACGAAGCCGAGGAGGTCGGGGACCGGCGGCCGAAGGAGGCCCCAGGCCATCCACACCGTGGAGAGAAGCCCGACCGCGGTGACGATGCGGTGGCCGTTCCGGGCCAGCGCTGGGAGGGAGGCGGTCCGCAGCGCAGCGAGGTAGAAGAGCCCGTGTCCGGCCGGTACGTACAGCGGCAGGTTCTCGAGCCGGTAGACGTACGCGCGCCAGACCATCGAGCCGACGATCTCGAGCGCCGTCGCGACGCAGACCAGGACGACGACCTGGAGCCGGACCTCGCGCGGCTGACGTGCGAGCGCCACGGCGAGAAAAGTCCAGGCCACGATGCCGAGGGCCTGCTGCTGGAGCTCTGTCGTCGCGCGGTCGAGCGGGAGCGCGACGAGCCAGAACGCGGTGAATGCGGCGATGAGCGCGAGCGAGCCGCGGGTGGTCATTCGATGCGGATGGTCTTGATCCTGTCGCCGCGCACGACGGCGTCGGCGAGCTCCTGCCCGGCAGTGACCTGGCCGAAGTTCGTGTACTGGTTGTCGAGGTGGCGGCAGCTGCCGATGCACACGTAGAACTGCATGAGGTTGCTCACCTTGATGTCCCCGGCGCGCGCGATGCCGAGCGCGCCCTTCGTGAAGGGCAGGTCATTCAGCTCCGTGGGCTGGCTGCCGCCGCCGGTCCCGTTGCCGAGCGGATCGCCGCCCTGGATCACGAAATTCGGCTCCACGCGGTGGAAGGTGAGCCCGTCGTACTTGCACTCGCGCGCGTTCTTCGCGAAGTTCGCGACGGTGCCGGGAGCCTTGTCGGGCCGCAGTTGGACGACGATGGCGCCGCCCTTCACGAGCTCGATGGTCGCTTTTGTCGCGGCGCCCGTCTGCGACGCGGTGGCGCAGGGCACGCTTGGGCTCGGCGTCCTGGGGGTCGGGGCGGTCCCTGTCGGCGGGAAGGGGAG
>JBKJTV010000204.1:0-5002 GCA_046589985.1 Candidatus Limnocylindria bacterium
TGCATACGAGCGCCATTGTGGCGCAGATCCCCGATGGTGAGGTGCGTTCCCGGACCCGAACGCTCGAGGCCCAGCTTGGTGGGTCGCCACGGAATCCCGGCCGCTGTGCAGACTTCAGCAAACCACCGCCAGGCAAGCTTCGGGTATATCGGCTCGCCCATCGCCGTCGTAAAGACGTACCCCTCGGGTCCCGCGCGCCACCCAGCACCAGCGGCGCGGCGTTCGCGGTCCTGCTGCTCGCGCCGGCGCTCGAGGGCGTTGCGAGTCTCCTTCATGAGGGGCGTCTCCTTTCGGGTACTGCCCCACTTTGGCTCACTTCCCACACGGCCGAGACCGATCTCTGAGCGAACCTGCCACTGCACGTCGAGCTGGTTCGTCGTCCAGAGCACGTCGCTCCAGCGGAGGCCAAACCCCTCTGCCTCGCGCAGCGCTTGGAACAGGATGACCTCGAACAACGGACCAGCAGGATGACGGGCGCACGCCGACAGAAACCGCGTCAACTGCGGGTCGCTCAGCTTGTACGCTCGACGCTCCTTCTTTACGGTGATCTTTACGGTGTCGTGCATGACACTGTGCTTTGGCCCGTAGCCGTACTGGGAGGCGAAGGTCATGAGCGAGCCAAGGGCGATCTTGACGTTCTTCACCGTGTTTGCGGAGCGGACTTTCGGACGCGCCGCATAGGGTTTGCTCATCGTTCCGTGGGTCGGACCTCCATAGCACGACGCCAGGAACCGATTCAGCAGAGGCGCCTGGAGTGCCGCGATCTTGTGCTTCCCGAGGCTCGGCAGGATGTAGTTCGTGAAAGCGGTCTGGTATCGCGTCATGGTTGACGGTTTGAGGTCCTGCGCCGACGCAAAGGACAACCGAGTCCATCGACGGACATCACCTACGAAGCGCGGCGTTCTGGGCAGCCCACACAGCGCTGGTTGAAAGGGAAGCGCCCTAGACCGCTAAGTGCTCAGGAACATAAGTTCGCCGTCCAGGCGCCTCCGACCTGCTCGGCGACGATGTAGTGCTCGGCCGGGAACTCCCGGCCGTCCTTCGTCATGACGTTCAGCGGGAGGGGCTGGCCGAGGATCGTCGGGTGGCCGGTCGCGAGGAATCGCGAGAAGCCGAGGTGGTGCGCGTCGTGGAACCGCGGCGGGATGATCGTGGTGAGCGGCCGCCCGACGAGATCCCCCGGTGCCCAGCCGTAGGCCTCCCGGAACGGCTCATTCAGGCTGGTGACGAGACCATCGCGGTCTCCTGCCACCACCGGCACATCGGTGCGCCGGAGGAGCTCGGCGACAGTGGAGCTGGTCATCCGGCGCGCCTAGCGGTCCGTGCCGACGGGCGCCGACTCCGCGATGAGCTCGTCCATCGCGCCGGACTCGGCCAGGCCGACGAAGATGTCGACGAACCGCGCGTCCCACTGCGTCCCCGCGCCCTGTCGAAGCCGTCGCAGCGCCTCCTCGCGCCCGAGGCCGGCACGGTACGGGCGGTCGCTCACCATCGCGTCCCAGGCGTCGGCGACCGCGACCATCCGCGCCCCGAGCGGAATGCACTCGCCCACGAGGTGATCGGGGTACCCGGCACCGTCCATCCGCTCGTGGTGGTGACGGAGGATCGGCAGGAAGCGCGTGGTCGTGCGCAGCGGCAGGCAGATCCGCTCGCCCTCGGCCGAGTGCGTCTGCATGACCGCGAACTCCTCGCTGGTAAGCGAGCCCGGCTTGTTCAGGATGGCATCCGGGATCGCGATCTTGCCGAGGTCGTGGAGCACCCCGCCCTGGTACATGAGCACCAGATCCTGCCCGTAGAGGCCGTGCCCCCGGGCGATCTCACGCGCGTACCGGCCGACGCGCTCGGCGTGGTGGAGCGTGTAGCGGTCGCGCCCCTCCACGGCGCGGGCGAAGGCCAGGAGCACGCTTTCGGTCGCATCGAGTTTCTTGTTCAGCTCGCGCTCGCGGAGCAGCACCTTCGTGCGGACGAGGAGCTCCTGTGCGTCGAACGGCTTGGTGAGGAAGTCGTCGGCCCCCGCCTCGAGCCCCTCGAGACGCGTCGCGCGGTCGCCGAGCGCGGTGAGCATCACGATCGGAATGAGCCGGCGCGTGGAGTGCTCCTTCAGCATCCGGCAGACGGTGAGGCCGTCCAGGCGGGGCATCTGGATGTCGAGGTAGATGAGATCCGGCTCCTCCGCCTCGATCGCGTCGAGCGCCTCGTAGCCGTCCTTCGCCTGGCGCACGTCGTAGCCGAGATCCTCGAGCTGACCCTGGAGGAGCTCGCGGTTCATCTCGAGGTCGTCCACGACGAGCACGATCGGCCGACGTTCTTCTAGGAGTGTGGTCATACAGGAACCTCCAGACGCGTCACGCTCTCGAGCCAGGCCCTGAGCTCGGCCGGATCGACCGGTTTCACGAAGCGCACCCCGCCCGGGACCGGCTCCAGCTTGTCCTCGAAGGCCGTGACGATCGCGACGGGCACGTGGCGGCCGAGGGTGCCCAGCAGCGCGAGGATCTCGTTGCCGTCCCCGTCCGGGAGGTGGAGGTCGAGCACGACGGCCTTCGGCGTGCTGTGGAGGATCGCGGCGCGCGCGTCGACGACGGTGCCGACCACCTCGCAGCGGAAGCCCGCGTCCGTCACGATCGTCATGGCGAGGTCGGCGTCGTTCGGCTCGTCCTCGATAATGAGGACGCGCTCATCGCCATCGCGCCCCCAGGCGACGTGAGGGAGCTGGACGCGGAACGTCGTGCCCCGCCCCGGCTCGCTGTGGAACGAGATGGTCCCGCCGTGCAGCTCGACGAGCTCGCGGCAGAGGGCGAGCCCGAGACCGGTCCCGATGCCGCCGGCGTCGTCATGGATCCGCTCGAAGACCCCGAAGACCCGGTCCTGCGCCCCCGCGTGGATGCCACGGCCGGTGTCGGCTACCTCGATGACGAGGCCGTCGTCGGGGATCGTGGCGCTGAGCACGACCGAGCCGCCCGGTGGCGTCGCGGCGATCGCGTTCGCGACGAGCTCGTGCAGCACGGTCGCCATGCGGCCGAGATCGACGCGGATCGACGCGTCTGGCAGCGGCGCGGTCGTGAGCGAGATCCCCGCCGCGGCGGCGCTCGCCGCGAGATCGCCGACGACGGGCTCCACGAGCGCGCGCAGGGTCATGACCATGGGCCGCAGCTCGAGCGTGCCGCTGTCGGCCCTCGAGATCTGGAGGAGCCGGTCCACGAGGCTCAGGAGGTGCTGGCCCGAGGTGCGGATGTTCTGGAGGTAGCGGCGCTCGCGCGGCCCGAGCGACGCGTCGAGCCGCTGCTCGAGCAGGTCGGAGAAGCCGAGGATCGCGTTCAGCGGCGTGCGCAGCTCGTGGCTCGCGCGCGACAGCAGCTCGGCGCTCGCGGCGCTGCGCTTGGCGAGCGCCTGCGCGCGCTCGATCTCCGTGGCGTCGTACATCGACCCCACGATGCGCAGCGGAACACCGGCGGTGTCGCGAACGAGGAAGCCGCGATCCACGACGGACGCGTACGTCCCGTCCTTCCGCCGGAAGCGGTAGTGGGCGGACCACGTCGCGTCCGTGGACCCGAGCGTGCGTGCGAGCGATGCCTCGACCTCCGGCGAGTCCTCCGGATGCAGGCGCGCCGTCCACCAGGCGTTGTCCTGCCCGACCTCCTCCATGGCATACCCGTAGCCCTCGATGGCGTGGCTCCGCGTCGTCCGGCCGGTCCGGAAGTCCCGGTCCCAGATGAGGTCGTTCGTGGCGAGGCCGACGAGATCGAGCGTCTCCTTCTGCCGGCGCAGCTCGTCCTGGAGGGCACGCGCTTCGGTGATGTCACGCGCGATGCCGGCGGCCCCGATGATCCGTTCGGCGTCGTCGCGCACCGGCGAGACGCTCAGGGACACGCGGACGATCCGGCCGTCCTTGCGGACGCGCTCCGTCTCGTAATGGTCGATGCGCTCGCCCCGGCGGATGCGCGCGAGGATGTCCGGAATCTCGTCCGACCGATGCGCCGGCGCGAGGAACCCGATGAAGCGGCCGATCGCTTCGCCGGCGGCGTAGCCGTAGAGCTTCTCCGCTCCCGGGTTCCAGGACAGGACGACGCCGTCGAGCGTCTTGCCGATGATCGCGTCCTCGCTCGAGTCGACGATCGCGGCGAGGTAGGCCGGATCCGGAGCGCTCATGCGCGGGTCGCCGTCCCGTGCATGCGCACCGCGGCGCGGAGCGCGGCCGGCGAGATGGGCTTCGTGAGATAGGCGTCGAAGCCGCTCTTCCCGCCACGCTGGATCTGGTCCGGCATCGCCGACGAGGTGAGCGCGACGATCGGCGTGCTGACGCCACCCCGGCGCAGCTCGCGGCAGACCTCGTGCCCGTCCAGGCGCGGCATCTGGATGTCGAGGATCAGGAGGTCGAACGGCTCCGCGAGCGCGCGGTCGCGGCCGCTGACGCCGTCGCGCTCGACGACGACCTGGTGGCCATCGTCCTCCAACACGTCGCTGAACAGCTCGACGTTCATGGCGTTGTCATCCACGAGCAGCACTCGCACCGGTGTCTCCTCTCCCGCTACGGCGCCGTCGGCGGCGCGGCGCGCAGCTCCGCCAGCCAGGCCGACAGCACGGGCACGGCGATCGGCTTGTTGAGGAGCATCGAGATACCGAGCTCCCGCGCCCGGGGCGAGTCATCCTCGGAGGTCATCACGCTCACCGGCAGCCGTCGCGTACCGTGGCCGGAGCGGATGGCGTCCAGCACCTGCTCGCCCCGTCCATCCGGGAGGCGCAGATCGAGGACGACGGCGAGCAATGGCGAGCCGCGCCCGATGGCCGCGAGCGCGCCGGCGACGGTCGTCACGACCTCGCAGCGCAGGCCGTGCTCGGCGGCGAGCGCAGCGACCAGCTCGGCCGCATGCAGGTCGTCCTCGACCACAAGGACCCGCTCGCCCTCGATCGCATCGCCGATCACCCCGGGGAGCCGCAGGCGAAAGGTCGTGCCGGCGCCGGCGATGCTCTCGAACGAGATCGAGCCGCCATGCAGCTCGACGAG
>JBKJTV010000223.1:0-3394 GCA_046589985.1 Candidatus Limnocylindria bacterium
CCTGGATCGGGCTGAATACGCCGGCGAGGAAGAACTGCGGCAGCATCACGAACGGGAAGATCTGGTTCGCGGCGCGCTGGCTGCGCAGGTTCGACAGCACCATGACCCCGAAGGCGCCGCCGAAGACGGCGACGGTGAGCGAGCCGACGAGGAGCGCGACCGCCTGCTGCAGCGAGATCGGGACCTGGATGACGAGACCGAACAGCATCACCGCGAGACCTTGCGGGATGGCGACGAGCGTCTCGCCGATGATCTTCCCGAAGATGATCGTGTATCGCGAGATGGGCGAGATGAAGATCTCCTGGCTGAAGTCGTTCTCGCGGTCCTCGATGAGCGAGATGAGACCGAGCGAGGTCGTCTGGAACATCGTTTGCGCGAGCACGCCAGTGAAGGTGAACACGAGGAAGTCGTAGCCGGCGATCGCGCCGAAGTTCGACTGGAGCGCGCCGCCGAGCGCGCCGATGAAGATGAACGGGAAGATGAGCGTCGATATCAGGCGGGCACGGTCGCGCAGGAGCTTGATGAGATCGCGATGTGCGAGCGCCAGCATCGGCGAGACGTCCCGGAGCATGCTCAGACCTCGCGCTCGCGGAGGATCTCGAGGTAGGCGTCCTCGAGCGACGGCGCGTGCGTCTGCACGGTGCTGAGCGGCGTGTCGATCGAGCGGATGAGGCGGTGCGCCGAGCCCGGAGCGCCGTCGAGATCGATGCGGAACAGCGGCGTCTCGCTGAACGCGACGCCGCGTCGCCCGAGCTCCGCACGGAGCGCGGCCCGGTCGTCGGCGTCGACGAGCAGATATTCGGCGGTGAGGTCGGCCTTCACCGTCGCGGGCGGCCCCTGCGACACGATGTGCCCTTTGTTGATGATGCAGACGGTGTCCGCCCCCTCGGCTTCCTCGAGGTAGTGGGTCGTGAGCAGGACGGTCGTCCCGGTCTCGGCGCGCACCTCCCGCAGGTAATCCCAGAGGGCGCGGCGGCTCGCCGCGTCGAGGCCGGAGGTCGGCTCGTCGAGGAACAGGACGCGCGGCCGGTGCATGAGGCTGCGCACGATCTCGAGCTTGCGCCGCATCCCGCCCGAGTAGGTCTTCACCGGCTTGAAGATCTCGCGGTCGATGCCGAGCACGGACGCGAGCTGGTGCACGCGATCCCGGTACTCGCGTGGCATGAGCGCGAAGGTCGGGCGGTAGGGGAAGATCCGGTAGAGCACCGCGTGGAAGCGGACGTTCTCCTCCGCCGTGAGGTTCAGGTCGAGGCTCGGCCGCTGGAAGATGATCCCGACGCTCGAGCGCACGGCGCTCGCGTCCGTCGCGAGATCGTGTCCCGCGATGCGCGCGGACCCGGACGTGGGAGACAGCGTCGTCGTGAGCATGGAGATCGTCGTCGTCTTCCCGGCACCGTTCGGGCCGAGCAGCGCGAAGAGCTCGCCCGACGCGACGGTGAAGGAGATGCTAGCGACGGCGTCGACGTCCGCGCCCTTGTAGCGCTTCGTGAGCTGGTCGACGACGATGGTCGGCTCCTGCGCGACGGGGCTTCCTATGACAGGGTCACGTCGCGCGAGCGGAGCCGCCAGTACGCGAGCGCGATGAAGAGCAGGGTGTACACGCCGAGGACGAGCGCTCCCTGACCGGGGTCGGGGAGCGGGGCTGCGGCCGCGGCTGCCGCCCCACCACGGCCTTCAAGGGCGACGCCGGCGCGCTGCACGGCCTCGACGTTCCGGCTGAGCCCGTAATCCACGACCTTGGCGAGGTCGCGATTGACTGCCGCAATGATCCCGCTCACGAGGCCTTCGGCGAAGAAGATGACGAGTCCCGCCGCGATCCCTGCCCCACCTGACCTCGCCCAGAGCGCGATGAGCGAGGCGAGCGCCATGTAGGGCAGGATCGTGTAGAGGCCGCGCGCGGCGCGCGCCGTCACCACGGCGAGGTCGAGCCCTGGCGTGGTCGCAAGCCCCCCGACGGCGGAGATGACGTAGCTCGCTGCGATGGCTCCGATCGTGCCGAAGAACACGAACACGGTCGCGAAGATGACCAGCGACACCAGCTTCGCAGCGAGGAACGTGCCTCGTCCGGCGCCGTGCGCCAGGAGCGTCCGCAGGGTCCCCCACCCGTACTCGGCGCCGACGTGGCTCGCCGCGAGCACGATGAGCATGACGCTGCCGAGCCCGACCACAACGCCGAGGCCGAAGTTCGGTACCTCGACCGGCCGCAGCGAGTTAAGGGCCTCGGCGAGTCCCTCGGCCCCGCCCTGCTGCGCCGGGATCGTCCCCGCGCGGATCGCCTCGAGCTGGGCGTTCACGCTCACGTAGATGAGCGCGTAGAAAAGGAACGGCGCGAGCACGATGGTGAGCAACAGGATCCACGGCATCCACCGGCGGCTCAGCCGGAACAGCTCGCTACGAAGCAGGCGCAGCATCGGCCGGTCCCTTCTCGGTCAGCTCGATGAAGACATCCTCGAGCGAGCTCTCTCGCGGCACGATCGCGCTCGCATAGAGGCCCGCCTGTGAGAGCGCGCGGTTCAGGTCGGCACCCCGGTCCGCATCTGCCGCGACCTCGACCCCGGTCGGGGTCTCCGTGACCTCGCGCACGCCCGAGACCGTTCGGATGGCTGCAGCGGCGCGCGCCGGCTCGGCGACGGTGATGCGGAACGCGCTCCCGCCCTTGGTCACCTCGGCGATCGTGCCGCTCGCGATGATCTTCCCCTTCTGCACGACGATGACGCGGTCGCAGACCTGCTCGACCTCGTGCAGGAGGTGGCTCGCGAGGAGGACGGCGCGTCCCTCCTTCGCGAGCTCGCGAGTGAGCTCGCGGATCTCGCGCTGCCCTGCGGGGTCGAGCCCGTTCGCGGGCTCGTCGAGGATCACGAGCGCGGGGTCGGCGAGCAGCGTCGACGCGATGCCGAGCCGCTGGCGCATGCCGAGCGAGTAGGTGCGGAACTTCGACATCGCTCGGGTCGTGAGCCCGAGACGCTCCAGCAGCGGATCGACGCGCTGTGCGGCGGCGTCGCCATGGAGCAGCGCGACCGCCACGAGGTTGTCGCGGCCGGAGAGATACGGGTAGAAGCTCGTCACCTCGAGCATCGCGCCGACATTCGCGAGCGCGCGGTGCCGATCGGTCACGACATCATGTCCTTGCACCTGCGCAGTGCCTGCGGTCGGCGCCACGAGGCCGAGCACCATTCCGATCGTCGTGCTCTTCCCGGCGCCATTCGGGCCAAGGAGACCGACGACCTCGCCGCGCCGCACCTCGAGATCGAGGCCTGCAACGGCGGTGAGTGCGCCAAATCGCTTCACCAGCCCGGTCGTGCGAAGGACGACGTCAGCGCTCACGCGGAGACGATAGGGCGGGCGGAGCGGTGACGCGGGTCAGCGGCGGCGCGCGGCGCCCGATGGGGCCGCG
>JBKJTV010000056.1:0-6432 GCA_046589985.1 Candidatus Limnocylindria bacterium
GTCCTTGACGACAAGGTCGCGATGATCCTGGTGAAGCTCGGGCACCTGGCGGTGCAGCGCGATCGCGACGCGTATCTAAAGGGCTTGGTCGAGCTGTGCACGCAGGCAGTGGATGCGGAGCGGTGCACCGTCTACTTGGTCGATCACCGCACAAATGAGCTGTATGCGCGCGTGGCCCAGCGCATCACGGTCGAGATCCGCCTGCCGATCGGCCAGGGCATCGCTGGCGCGGTCGCCCAGACCGGCGAGACGATCAATGTGCCGGACGCGTACGCGGACCCGCGCTTCGACCGCGACATCGACCTCCGAAGCGGCTTTCGCACGAAGAACATGCTCGTCGTCCCGGTGTGGTCGTCCGACGGCAAGCGGGCCATCGGCGTCATCCAGGTCCTGAACAAGCGCAACGGGACGTTCGAGCGCCCGGATCAGATGTACCTCGAACGTATCGCGGACGGTGTGGGCGCCTCCCTCGAGCAGATGATCCCCGCGGAGGCCCGGTGACCGCACCGTCGCAGGCGGACCGCCTGGAGGTCATCCTCGACATCACCCGCCGCCTCATGTCGGTCACCGACCTCGACGCGCTGCTACGGCTCATCGCCGAGGCGACGACCGAGCTCCTCGAGGCCGACCGCGCCACGATCTTCCTCGTCGATACGGATCGCGGCGAGCTCTGGTCGAAGGTGGCGCTCGGCAACGACATCGGCGAGATCCGCTTCCCGATCGGTGTCGGCATCTCTGGTCAGGTCGCGACCACCGGCCTGACCATCAACATTCCTGACGCCTACGCCGATGCGCGCTTCAACCCTGAACCTGACCGCAGGAGCGGCTACACGACGCGCACGCTCCTCACCTATGCCATGAAAGCGCACGACGGCCGGGTCATCGGTGTGTTCCAGGCGGTGAACAAGAAGGGCGGCCCGTTCAACGAGGACGACGAGGACACGCTGTCGTCGCTGGCCGCCTCTGCTGCGGTCGCGGTCGAGAACGCGCAGCTCGTGAGCGAGCAGCGGCAGCTCTGGAAGACGCTCATCGAGACGCTCGCCGTGACCATCGACGCGCGGGATCAGCAGACCGCCGGCCACAGCCAGCGGGTCACGCGATACGCGGAGGTCATCGGTCGCGAGAGAGGCCTCACCGGAGATGATCTCGAGAAGCTGCGTGCCGCCGCGCTCCTGCACGACTACGGGAAGATCGCCGTCCGGGACGGCGTCCTGCAGAAGGCCGGCAAGCTCGACGAGCGCGAGTTCGCCTACATGAAGGCGCATGCCGAGAAGACCGGCGAGTTCCTTGCCCATCTCGAGTTCCCGCGGAACATGCGGGACGTCCCGCTCATCGCCGCGCAGCATCACGAGCGCATGGACGGAAAGGGCTACCCGCGGGGCCTGCCTGGCGCCGAGATCCTCCTCGGCGCGCGGATCGTCGCCTGCGCTGACGTGTTCGACGCGCTCACCTCGCCGCGCTACTACAAGCCCGCGTATCCGATCGCGAAGACCCTCGAGATCATGGACGGCATGGCCGGCGACCACCTCGATCGCGAGGTGATGGACGCGGTGCACCGCTGCCTGCCTGCTCTGGAGGCGACCGTGGAGGAGCTGAAGGGGACGTGGCCGAAGCCTGGTGACGAGGGGATGGCTAGCCTGCAGGATGCGGGGACCGGGCTGTCCGAGCGGGACCGGTCCGCCACTGGAGGGCAGAAGGCCTCGTGAGGATCACGTTCTGGGGTACACGCGGCTCCATTCCGACGCCGGGTCAGCGCACCGTGCGCTATGGCGGCAACACCGCATGCGTCGAGGTGCGCGACGACTCAGGCTCGCTGCTCATCCTCGATGCGGGCACCGGGCTACGGGAGCTGGGCCTCTCGCTGAATGGCGCCGGGCCGTACAGCATCGACCTGCTCCTCTCGCACCTGCACTGGGACCACATCCAGGGCATTCCGTTCTTCCGGCCCGCCTACGACGCCCGCAGCGAGCTGCGCATCTACGGGCCGGCGCAGTCGCGGTCACTGAAGGATCTTCTCGGGCTCGGCATGGACGATCCATTCTTCCCGGTCGACCTTGACGGGCTGCCGATCAAGCTCTCCATCGTGGATCTGCCGAGCGGCGACCAGCGGTCCGTGGGCCGGTTCACCGTCCGGTCCGCGGGCATCTTCCACCCCGCGCCCGCGCTGGCCTACCGCATCGAGGCCGACGGCCGGTCTCTCGTCTACGCGACCGACACGGAGGATCCGTTCTCGGGCAAGCCGAATCCCGTCATCTCGCTCGCGAAGGGTGCGCACACGCTCATCCACGACGCGCAATACCTGGACAACGACTTCAAGAAGACCTGGGGTCACTCGACGGTCGACAAGGCCATCGAGGTCGCGGTCGAGGCCGGTGTCCAGCGTCTCGTTCTCTATCACCACGATCCCGACCGGTCCGATGACGCGCTCGACCAGATCGAGCTCGAGGCACAGGAGCGCGCGCACAAGCTCCTCCCCGGCCTGGAGGTCGTCGCGGCGAGCGAGGGACTGGAGCTCGAGATCTGACCGCGAAAAAGAAGGCAGCGGCGCCGCGTAAGAAGCGGGGCCCGGCCGAGCCGCGCGGCCCGCTGCCGCGCGAGACATCCATCGTGGACGACGAGCCCGAGCTGCGCGCGCTCCGTTCCCTCGTGGAGAAGAGCGGCGGTGCGGTCCTCGCCGCATTCCGCGATCCCTACGCGGGGAAGCCGCTTCTCCTCGCCAGCCTGCCGCTGAAGGCCGTGGAGCCCACCGCGTTCCAGCGCGACCTCTCGCGCACGCACGCGCAGCGCCTCGGGATCGCGATCGGAGCTGCGGGCGTGTTCCTCGATCCCATCGTGGCGGTCGCGGGTGGGGCAGGCTTCCACTCGCCGAACGGCCGGCACCGCCTCGCCGCGGCGAAGCAGCTCGGTCTGCGCGCCATGACCGCCCTGATCGTCCCCGACGCCGACCTCGTCTACCGGATCCTTCCGCTGAATACGGAGAAGGCGCACAACCTGCGCGACCGCAGCATGGAGGTCATCCGCATGGCGCGGTCGCTCGCGAAGGAGCGGCCGAAGACGAAGGAGAGCGAGCACGCGACCGCGTTCGAGACCCCGCTACTGCTCACGCTCGGCGCGGCCTACGACAAGCGGTCGCGCTTCGCCGGCTCGTCGTATCAGCCGATGCTCCGGCGCGTCGACGTCTTCCTCGACGACGCGCTCCCGAAGGCGCTCCGGCAGCGCGACCAGTGGGCGACGCGCCTGATGGACATCGACGACCGCGTCGCGCAGCACGTCGCGGCGCTCCAGGAGCGCGGCTTCAAGAGCCCGTACCTCCGCACGCTCGTCGTCGCGCGCTGCAATCCGGTCCGCTGGATCCCGACGAAGCGCGGAGCCGGACCGCCGATGCCGCTCGCGGAAGCGCTGCAGCGCATGGCCGCGAGCGTACGGAAATTCGACCCGGCGATGGTCCGTCAGGGGGATCTCGCGCTCGTCGCCGCCGTCGCGTCGGACGAGGACTAGCCTCGGCCGGCAGCCCAGGCGACCGGTGGGCGAGGAGGGACTCGAACCCTCACGCTTTTGCGAGCATCAGACCCTAAATCTGAGGCGTCTGCCAATTCCGCCACTCGCCCGCGTCTAGGGTAGCCGCGCCTCGACGCCCGATAACCGTTCGATGACCTTCACCAGCGCGTGGTTGCCGTCGCGCCCTTCGCCCGCGGCCTGCAGCGCGGTGTAGAGCTCGTGCGCGAGCCCGAGGCCAGGGAGGGACAGGTGTGCGGCATACGCGGCATCGAGCGCGAGCCGCAGATCCTTCTGCTGCAGGTCGACCATGAACCCCGGCTTGAAATCACCGGCGAGGATCTTCGGCGCGTAGTTCTGCATCGCCCAGGACGATCCGGCACCGCCGGCGATGACCTGGCGCACCTTTTCGAGGTCGAGCCCGAGCGCGGCCGCGAATACAAGCGCCTCCGAGACCCCGAGGTTGTTCATGACGACCGCGATCTGGTTCGCGAGCTTGCAGGCCTGCCCCGCTCCGCTCGGCCCGATGTGCACGATCGTCTTGCCCAGCGCCTCGAAGAGCGGGCGCGCGCGCGCGAGGTCGGCCTCGTCGCCGCCGACCATGATCGAGAGGCGTGCCTCGATCGCGCCGATCTCGCCGCCGGACACCGGCGCGTCGAGGGTGTGGAAGCCGCGCGTCCGGGCGCGTTCGGCGAACTCGCGCGTTGCTGCCGGCGCCACCGTGCTCATGTCGATCGCGAGGAGGCCAGGGTGCGCCCCGTCCGCGATCCCATCGGCGCCGAAGAGGACGGCCTCGACGTCCGGCGTGTTCGTGACCATCGTCACGACGATGTCGCTTCGCTCCGCGACCTCGCGGGGCGTCCGAACGACCGTCGCGCCATCGGCGCCCAGCGCGTCCGCCTTCGCGATCGTGCGGTTCGTGACCGCGACGGGGAAGCCCGCCCGGAGCGCGTTCCGGGCCATCGGCAAGCCCATGATCCCGAGCCCGACGAATCCGATGCGCTCCACTAGTTCGGCCGGTCGGGCTCGTCCTCGTTGTCGATCGACACGAACACGGAGCGCGTGCCTTCCTCGCTCGTCACGAGGTAGGTCTCCTCCTCGCGCTCGTCGACGTTCACCGACCCGATCAGGCGCTCGTCCGTGACGTGAAGGAAGCCGCTCGCGCGCTCGAGCTCGTTAGCGATGGCTTCGGCGAGGCTGTCCTCCTCGTAGGCGTCGAGCACGAGGACCCGTGCCTTCTTCACGAGCGCGAAGAACTCCGCAGGCTCGAACCGCTGCTCGTGCATGAGCAGGACGGCCGTGGCCATCTCATCGTCGCCCTCGTGGATCTCATAGAAGTACATCAGCGCTGAAGACCTCTAGACTAGCCATCTCCATGGCCGACGATCTCCAGAGGCCCGCGCCCAGCGGGTTCACCTATTCCGTCTCGCGCGGCGACGGCTCGGTCGTGACGGTCACGGTCGACCTCGAGCCGTCGCGCGTGCGCGCGTCCACGGATCGTGTCTTCCAACGCCGCGTGCGCCAGGCGAAGATCCCCGGCTTCCGTCCCGGCAAGGCGCCACGTGCCATCTACGAGCGGACCTACGGCGCCGAGCACCTCTGGCACGAGGCCGCTGACGATGTCGTGGAGGAGACCTACCGCGAGATCATCCAGCGCGAGGAGCTTGAGCCCCTCGACCGCCCCGAGGTCGACATCGGCGAGCTCACGCCCGACGCGCCGGTCCACTACACCGCCACCTTCCCGGTCCGTCCGGAGGTGACCCTCGGCGACTACCGCGCGCACGGCGCGACCGTCGAGCCGACGCCGGTGACCGAGGAGGATGTCGAGCGGACCATCGCGGGCATGCGCGGCCACCACGCGGAGCTCCGTCCCGTGGAGCGGCCAGCCGCGAAGGGCGACGTCGTGACGCTCGATCTCGACGCGACCATCGACGGCCGCGAGGTCACCCTGGGGCGCGGCGCGCACATCGAGCTCGGCCTCGAGTACGGCATCCCCGGCCTCGCCGAAGGGCTCAACGGCGCCGGAGTGGGTGAGGAGCGGACGCTCGACCTGGCCTTCCCCGAAGACCACGCCGATGAGGCGCTTCGCGGCAAGGCCGGGAGCTTCCGCGCGAAGGTCTCACAGGTCGCGGAGAAGCTCCTTCCGGACCTCGATGACAGCTTTGCGAAGACCGTCGGGGTCGCTGACCTCACCGCCCTGCGGCGCGCGGTCCGCAGCGAGCTCGCGCACGGCTCGTTCCACGAAGCACGGGACGCCGCGGCCGAGCGCCTCATGTCGCACCTCCTCGAGACCTCGGAAGTGACCGTGCCGGATCTGCTCGTGAACGACGAGCTCGACCACCTCGTCGCGGAGCTCCGCGACCGCGTGGCGAAGCAGGGGATCACGTACGAGAAGTTCCTCCTCCAGGCACGCAAGACCGAGGAGGACGTCCGTGAGGAGTGGCGCCCCGCCGGGCTGCGGCGCGCGAAGGCGCTGCTCGTTCTCGATGCGATCGCGAAGCACGAGGGCGTCACCATCTCCGGCACCGAGCTCGCGCAGGAGGTCGGCGCGACGCCGATCGCACAGGACCCGCAGGCACTGCGCGACCCGGCGGTGCTCGCGGCGCTCGCGCGCTCGCTGCGGAATCGCAAGCTCATCGACAAGCTCATCGGCCTTGACGGCCCCGACGCCGAGCGTCTGGCCATTCGGAAGGCAGGTGGCCCCGAGGACGAGGCCGAGTCGTCGATCATCATCCCCGAGTCCGTGCCGACGCACTCGCCCGAGGACCGCGAGGCGATCCGGAGCCTGCTGAAGGGCTAGCGGTTCAGGCGAGGGGGCTTAGCCGAGGCGGTCGATCAGGGTCCGACGGGCGCGAGGGCGGTGATCTTGGCGGCGAGCTCGCGGAGCGTCGTCGTGCTGGCGCTCTCCGGGGCGGCCACCACGAGCGGGCGGCCCTG
>JBKJTV010000094.1:0-6082 GCA_046589985.1 Candidatus Limnocylindria bacterium
GCTCGGCCTCGAGCTTCTTCAGGCCTTCCGCGGAGATCGGGACGGGCTTGTCAGGGTTCATTGGTTCTCCTCCGAAACAAAAGGCACTGAGGGGCAAGCCCCCAGCACCCGTGCGCGTACTGTGTGTGACGGAATTGTACAGTCCCGCTCGGCGGCGGGCCGAGGTCCAACGCCGCCTGTTGCGTTGGTACGCGCGATCGGCCCGGGACCTCCCGTGGCGGCACACGCGCGATCCCTACGCTGTGCTCGTCTCCGAGGTCATGCTCCAGCAGACCCAGGTCGCGCGCGTCGTGCCGGCCTACACCGCGTTCCTCGAGCTCTTCCCCACGCTCGCCCGCCTCGCGGACGCGACCCTCGGCGAGGTGCTTCGCGCCTGGGGTGGCCTCGGCTACCCGCGCCGCGCACGGGATCTCCGGCGCGCGGCGCAGCTCTCCGGTAGCGCGCTCCCGGCCGGTCGCGAGGCGCTGGATGCGCTGCCCGGGATCGGGCGGTACACCGCTGGCGCCGTCGCGTGCTTCGCGCACGGCCACGACGAGGCTTTTGCAGATACGAATATCGCGCGGGTGCTCGGCCGCGCCGTCCTGGGCGCGGCGTCCGACACGCGCGCGGGCGAGGCGCTCGACGCCGAGCTGATGCCACGCGGCGACAGCGCCCGGTGGCATCACGCGCTGATGGACCTGGGCGCCACGGTCTGCCTGGCACGTGGGCCGCGGTGCCCGGAGTGTCCGCTCGAGGCGGTGTGCGTCGCCCGCGCGCGCGGTGTCGTTGCCGCGCCGGTGCCGCGGCGCCAGGCCGCGTTCGCGACGAGCGACCGCCGCGTGCGCGGCCAGATCCTGCGCGTGCTGCGCGACGAGCCGGACGGCGTCACCGTCGCGTCGCTTTCGAGGACGGTCGCCGACGAGCGCGTGCCTCGACTCGTCACGATGTTGGTCGGCGAGGGGCTCGCGACCCGGGCCGGACGGCGGGTGCGCCTGCCGGACTAATCCACGCCGACGACGACGTAGATGCCGTCGTCGTCGAGCCAGGCGAGGCCGTCGACGACGGGCTGGAGCCGGATGAGGAACGTCCCGGCGAGGGCGCCGCGGACCCGGAACGTGAACGTCGCGACCTCGCTTGGGGCGACGTTCGGCTCGGACTGGAGCGCGGGCCTCGCACCCAGGAGCCAGCCATCCGCGAGGCCCAGCTGCTGGTAGATGGCGTCGTCGCCCGGGATGCCGAGGCGGACCTCGCTCGGTGTCCCGCGCACCCAGGCTGAGGTCCCGCGGTTGCGGAGGCTGACCGTGACCGTGGCCGACGACGCGCGAGCGAGACGCGGGAGCGGGCTCTGCGAGACCCAGGCCGACGCGTACGCCCGGTCGCGGCTGACGACCGGCCGGACGGACGCGCCGCCGATCGCCGGAGACGCGGTGCCGCGCGCGTCGCGGTAAGCGACGAAGACGTGCTTCCCCCGCCAGGCTTCGCCCGGCGCGCTGAACGGCGTACCCATCCAGAGATGTGCGCCGATCCAGCGCTCGACCGGGATCAGACCCATGAAGCCGCTCAAGGGATCGGCGACGTACAGAGAGGTCACCGCGCCGCCGGCGATCGCCTCGTACCCGTAGACGGTGACCGCGTGATTCCCTCCCTGGGTCAGGGCCACGACCGGCGCGCTCCGGTTGAGCCGCCCGACCAGCTCGTCGAGCGCTCTGCCCCGGTCGGTGTAGGCGTGGATGCGGCCCTCCCCGCCGAAGCGCCGCATGAGGTGCGAGATCCCGTCGGGGTCGAGGCCGGGATCGTTCGTCGTGTTGCCCGCGCGCCCGATCGCGAAGGTCGTCGCGAGGGGGGACGCGGGCGGGACGACACCGAAGCTCTCCATGACTGTCAGTCCCGCGGCCGCCGCGCAGTAGGGCGTCGCGCTGGCGCGCCATCCGGCGGGCGCCGGCTCCGCGAGCTGGCTCACGTACCGCACCGGCACGGCGTGGCTGACCCGCGCAAAGTTCGACGTCGCATCCGCGGGCAGGGCCACTGCGAGGACGGCTGCCGCAGAGAGAAGGAGCACGAGCGCCGGTCGGCAGCGTGTCACCGCGAAAGTATCGAGCACGCGAGATGCCGGTCGGTGCGCGCGCGAGCGGGGCACCGATCGCTCAGCGCTTCACTCCGATCCCGAGCCCGTCGCCGACGGGGAGGATCGTTGCCTCGAACCGGCGGTCGCGCACGAAGGCGCCGTTGAACTCCTTGATCGCCTTCGTGTCGCTCGTCCCGTCGTCAGGTGACGAGCCGGAGGAGCGACCGCTCCAGAGCAGGTTGTCGACGACCACTGTCCCGCCCGGCCGCAGCAGCCAGAGCACCTGCTCGAGATAGGCCTGGTACTCGATCTTCAGCGCGTCGATGAACGCGAGATCGAACGGCCCGATGAGCTGCGGCAGGGCCTCGAGTGCCGGCGCGTTCACCACGCGGATGCGTTCGCCGACGCGCGCGAGCTCCCAGAAACGGCGCGCGCGGTCGGTCCGCTCCCGATCGGGATCGATCGTGACGAGCTCGCCATCGGGTGGCAGAGCGCTCGCCATCCAGAGCGCCGAGTAGCCGATCGCGGTCCCGACCTCGACGACGCGCCGGGCGCCGGTCGCGCGCACGAGGACCCCGAGGAGCCTGCCGACCGCGGTACCGACGATCGGGATGTCGTCCCGCCCGCCCTCGCGGTCGAGCATGCGGAGGACGTCGGGCAGGTCTCCGTGGATGCGTTCCAGGTAGTCGAGATCGTGGCGCGTGATGCGATCCATCGCGTTCCTCATCCGGCAAGCGGCGGGCCGGCGACCGCGAGTGCGTAACGATCGAGGGGCAGGAAAGCG
This sequence comes from Candidatus Limnocylindria bacterium, assembly GCA_046589985.1. GTDB lineage: Bacteria > Chloroflexota > Limnocylindria > P2-11E > P2-11E > JACDAF01. The sequence goes on from JBKJTV010000094.1 coordinate 2,829, forward strand.
CGTGCGGTCGCGATGACCTCGTCGATCGTGACCGCCCGTAGCTGACGCGGATAACGCTCGAAGTGGTCGTCACCGAGATCGAAGAGCTCCGCCTCGAGGATCATCTGCGCCACGCCTGCCGGGCTCTCGAGCGCCACCTCGAGCTCGCCGACAAGCTTGTCCTTCGCGAGCTCGAAGTCATCGGCGGCGATCTCGCCGTCCTGGATCTTGCGCAGCTCCGCGAACGTCGTGTCGATCGCGCGCGTCACGTTCTCCGGATTCACGCCCATCCGGACCGCCCAGGGTGCGGCCACCGGGCTCACACCGAGCGTCGAGAAGACGTAGTAGGCGAGGCCGAGCTGATCGCGGACCACATTGCCCGCGCGGCTCGCGAAGGTGTCCTGCGCGAAGACCATGTTCGTCACGCGGGCCGCGACGTAGCGAGGATCCGTGCGCGGGAGCCCGTGCCAGCCGAGCACGATGTCGCACTGGGTCTTGTCCGGCACGACGACGTCGCGCCGCACGGTCGAGGCAAGCGCGGCCGGCATGACCGAGGGTGCGGGCCGGGCCGGCCCAGCCGTCCACCCCGCGAACGCCGCCCTCGCGGCTTCGACGGCCCTGTCCTGGCCGACGCCGCCGACGATGATGAGGACCGGCTCGCTGCCGATGACGTTCGCGTCGTAGAACCGCCGAAGCTCGTCGACGGTCGCCGAGCGCACGACGGCCTCGTCGCCGATCGTGCGCGTATGGAAAGGATGCCCGGGCGGGTAGGCGAGCTCGCGCCAGGTGTTGTCGGCGACCGCGCGCGTGTCCTTGCTGTCCTCCTCGAGCTGCGCGAGCGTCTGCTGGCGGACGAACTCGAGGTCCTCCTCGGCCAGCCGGGCATGAAGCACGGCCTCGGCGACAAGGGCGAGGTACGGCGCGAGATCGGTCACGAGGCACTGGCCGTGGAAGACCGCCTGCTGCGAGCTGACGTCGAGGCGGGAGCTGGCTCCGAGCGCGTCGATCGCCTGCGACCATGCCTGCGCGCTCTGCCTGGTCGTGCCACGGAGCATCGTCTGCGCGGTGAGGCGCGCGATACCCGGACGGCCGCGGACCTCCGCGAGCTGGCCGGCGTCGAGGCCGAGCGACGTCACGACCGAGCGCAGCCCGGGGATCTCCGCGACCACGACGCGAAGTGGACCGACCTGCGTGCGCGTCCGGCGGATCACGCGGCCTCGGGCACATACCAGCCGACGGTGCGCGAGCGCTCGACGAACGTCGCGGCCGCGGCGGCCCGCAGGTCCTCGGCGGTGAGCGAGGCAAGCCGGTCGTACCACTCGCCGATGGAGCGCGCGGCGCCGCTCGACAGCAGCTGGCCGAGCTGATACGCGCGGCCGGTCGTCGTGTCCGTGGGGTACGCGGTGGCCGCGAGCATCTGGCGGCGGACACGCGCCAGCTCGTCGTCGCCCAGAGGCTCCGTCGCGACCCGCGCGAGCTCGCCGAGGATCGCGCCCTCGACCGCCGCATGCGAGACGTCTGGCCGGAGCGAGGCCTCGATCCAGAACAGGAACGGGTCCTTCATCAAGGAGTAGCTTGCCTCGGTCTCCGTCGCGAGGCCCGCGTCGACGAGAGCGCGGTAGAGCCGCGAGGAGCGGCCCGACGCTCCATCCCCCGCCCCGCCGCCGCCGCTCAGCAGGACGGTGAGCCCGGAGAGCGCGACCGACAGCGGATCCGTCGCGCGTGGCGCGCGGAACGCAAGCTGGACCATCGGGAGCGCGCCGCCTGTGCGGCGCACGACGACTCGCCTCTCGCCCTGCTGCGGCGGCTCGGGGGCCTGCGGTGGCGGCGGCGCGGCATCGCCCTGTACGTTCGCGAACGCGCGCTCGGCCTGGAGCAGCAGCTCCGCCGCCTCACCATCGCCGACGACCACGACGTACGCGTTGGCCGGCGAGTAGAAGCGGCGGTAGTGCGCGTACAAGCCGTCGCGCGTCATGCGCTTGATCTCGTCCTTGCTCCCGATGACGCCCTGGCCGTAGGTGTGACGATCGAACGCGACCGCCTGCACCTGCTCGCCGAGGAGGAACGATGGATCGTTCTCGTAGCCCTCGCGCTCGCTGACGATGACGGTCCGCTCGGCCTCGACCTCTGCGGACGAGATGAGCGCCTCGCGCATCCGGTCGGCCTCAAGCTCGAGCGCGGTCAGGTAGCGGTCGCGCGGGACCGTCTCGAAATAGCACGTGACATCGGGGTTCGTGAACGCGTTCCAGCTCGCGCCGTACCGCGCGAGGAGCCGGTCGAGATCACCCTTCGGGTGGAGGGGCGTGCCTTTGAAGAGCATGTGCTCGAGGAAGTGGGACATCCCGGTCGTGCCCGGCACCTCGTTGCGGCCGCCGACGTGGTACCAGACCCACAGCGACACGACCGGAGCGTGCCGTGCCTCCAGCGCATGGAGCACGAGCCCGTTCGGCAGCTGACTCGTGAGTGGAAGGTCATTCACCGTCCCTTTATCTCACGGCGTGCCGAACCTTGCGGCGAGCACCTTCCGGGTCGCGGTCGCGGTGTCCTGCGAGCCGTGCCGCCCGGGCGCCTCGGGGAACTCCTCGAGCACCGCGGCGACGGCGAGCTTCGGCGCATCGAACGGCGCGAATCCCACGAACCACGCGTTCACCCGTCCCGGCGTCGAGGTCTCGGCCGTGCCGCTCTTGCCGGCGACCGGCACACCGAAGCCGAGGAACGGGAAGTAGACGGTGCCGTCAGGGTCGGCGACGACGGAGCGCATGCCGTCCCGGATGAAGGACAGCTCGGTCGCCGTCGTGGTCGCGCGTCCGAGCTCCGCCTTGTCATAGGACTTCAGCAGCTTTCCCGCGCGGTCCTGCAGCGCAATGACGAGGCGCGGCTTCCAGACGATCCCGTCGTTCGCGAGCGCCGAGGCGTAGTTCGCCATCTGGAGCGGCGTGGCCAGGAAGAAGCCCTGGCCGATGGCGAGGTTCGTCGCGTCACCGGGGTTCCAGCCGCGCTGCGCCGGGTCGCTCGCGAAGCGCTGCTGCTTCCAGGCCGGGCTCGGGACGAGCCCTTCCGCTTCGAACACGAACTCGATGTCGGTCGCCTTGCCGAAGCCGAAGCTCCTCGCCTCGTTCGGCAGGAGGTCCTGGCCCTTCTGATCGAGCCGCTTGCCGAGCTCGTAGAAGAAGGAGTTGCACGAGCGCGCGAGCGCGGTGCGCAGGTCGATCGGGCCCAGGTCGCCGGTCTCGTGGTTCAGCTGCACCCACTGCGGACCGAACCCCGTACAGCGC
>JBKJTV010000326.1:0-3226 GCA_046589985.1 Candidatus Limnocylindria bacterium
GTGCCGCAGCGCGATCCCCGTCCACGTTCAGGGCGCCGCCATCCGGGCCGATCGCAAGCGGCGCGACGACCGGGACGCGGCCGCCGCCCAGCACGCTCTCAAGGAGCTCGGTCGCGACGGCATCGATCGAGCCGGTGTGATCGTCACGAAGGAGGATCGTCTTCCCGTTCTCGACGACGCGGACGTCTTTGCGTGTACCGGTGAGCACGCGCCCAGAGGGTCCGGAGAGCGAGACCGCGTCGACGCCGCGTGCCTGCAGCTTCTCGAGGTAGAGGAAGCTCTCGCGACCGAGCGCCGCCATCGCGAACAGCTCGAGCGTCGGCCGGTCGGTTCGCCGGCTCTGATGGCCGGACGGCGACACGATCGTCTTCGCGGGGTGGCCGAGCGCCGCGGAGAGCCGGTCGGTCTCGGCGGAGGCGCCGTGCACGAGCACGACCTCGCCTTCGCGCAGGCGGCTCACGACGAGGTCGGCGACCGCGTCGCGGTCGACGCCGGCCGATCCGCCCGCCTTGATGACGACTCTCATGGGTGGAGCCCGACGAACGACAGGCCGGCATCCTCGGGCAGCCCGAGCGCGACGTTCATCGCCTGCACGCCGTTGCCCGCAGCGCCCTTCACGAGGTTGTCGATCGCACAGAGCGCCACGACGCGATCTCCGCGCGGGTCGAGCGCGAAGCCCACGTCGGCGAAGTTCGTTCCGGCAAGGAGCTTCGGCTCGGGGTAGCGGAAGATCCCGCCGCGCTCCTTGACGACGCGCACGAACGGCTCCGCCTGGTAGCACGCGCGATACGCTCGCCAGAGATCCTTCTCCTGGAGGCCGGGCTGGACCGCTACGTGCGCCGTCGCGAGCACGCCGCGCACCAGCTCGACGCTCGTGACGGAGAGCTGCACACGCACGCCCGGTAGCTCCTGCTCCACCTCGGCGGTGTGCCGGTGGCCGACGGGCTTGAACGAGCGCACGACGCCGGAGCGCTCGGGGTGATGCGAGTCGTCGCTCGCCTCCCGGCCGCCCTCGCTCGAGCCGACCTTGCACTCGACGACCACGGGATGCGCCGTGTCGATGAGTCCGGCACGGTGGAGCGGGAGGAGCGCGAGGAGGGTCGCGGTCGCGTTGCAGCCGGCGCCGGTCAGGAACGCCGCCCCCTTGATGCGGTCGCGGTGCAGCTCGGGGATCCCGTACACGGCGGACCCCAGGCGCTCGGGATGCGGGTGCGGCGTGCCGTACCAGTCCAGATAGGACTGCGGGTCCCGCAGGCGGTGGTCGCTCGAGAGGTCGATGACGAGCGGCGCCCGTCCGGCGAAATCGTCGAGACGATGCGCCCCGTTCGGCAGGGAGAGGAACAGCACGTCGCAGGACCCCGTGTCCTCGTAGCGCACGAAGGTGAGCTCGGTCCGCTTGCGCAGCGTGGGGTGGGCGCTCGTCACCGGCCTACCCGCCTGCGATGAGGACGCGGGCACGACCTCGGTCACGGACGGATGACCGAGCAGCAGACGCAAGAGCTCGCCGCCGGCGTACCCGGCCGCACCAACGATCCCGACCCTCACGCGTGTCAGCCTAGCCGCAGACGCCGTGCGCGCGCCGTCGTCAGTCCGGCAGCTCCGTCCCGATGTGCAGGATGCCGGTCACGTTCCCCGAGGCGTCGCGGATCGGTTGAAAGATGAGGTTGAGATGCGTGTCGCGGTACGTGCCATCCGGATGTGTGAAGCGGCACGGCGCGTTCGCGGCGCCCCAGGGGCGACCGGTCCGCAGCACCCCATCGAGTCCGTCGATGAGCTGCTGAGGGGTGTGGGGAGCTATCTCGCGAAGGGTCCGCCCGACGATGGTCGACGTGGGACGGCCGGCGACCTGGGCCCCGAGGTCGTTCACGAAGGCGTAGCGGTGATCAGCTCCTTCGGTGACAGCGGCCATGAACGGCGCCCGCTGGTAGGCCGTGAATCCGGCGCTGGCGTTTCCCCCGCCCCGCGCGACCACGGCCGCGATGAGCCCCGCGCGGTTCGGGACGCCGTACCGGCGAAAGAGCCGAGACAGCACTGCAGTGACGGCGCGCTCGCTCACTCCGAGCGTGACCGCGACCTCCTTCGTCGTCCGCCCCTCGGCGACCAGCGCCACGACCTGGGACTGACGTTTGGTGAGGCGCTCGCTGCTGCCCGCTTCGGTGCTGCCCGCCGTGGTCACCAAAGCGAGGATAAAGACCTCAGCCGGGTCGCGAGTCAGGCCGGGCTGGGGACCACCGCCGCGAGGATCGCTTCCAGCTCGAACGGCTTGCTGACGAGAAAGTCGGCGCCGAGCGCTCCGGCGCCGCCCGAGACGGCAGCCTGGTGCCCGGTCACGACGACCACGCGCCGCGCGACAGCCCGCACCCGTTCGACCCAGCGGCGAGCTGCTCCCTCGTCATAGGACTGGAGCGGGACGAGGTCGGTGAACGCGACGTCGTACCGCTCCGCGACGCCCGCGGGACGGCTCAGCCCTTCTGCGCCGACGGCACCGACGACGCACGACGCCGTCTCGGAGAGGATCTCGGTGAGGAGGACGCGTAGATCTCTGTCGTCCTCGATCACGAGAATGCGCATGTGGCAAGTGTCATCCGGACAGGTCCGGCAACATAGATGCCGGAATACGTACGCTCTCAGGCCCCCGCAGCGACGCGAAGGACGTGCTCGACCACCTTCGCCGGGATGTCGACGCCGGTGGTGTCGATCGAATTCCGGAACTCCATCGTGTAGTTCACCTCGTTCACGAGGAGGCCGTCGGCGCTCTCGAGCACATCGACGGCGACGACACCGCCGCCGACGGCCCTGGCGGCGCGCACGCAGAGGTCGTCGAGCTCGGGCGTGACAGGGCAGTTCGAGGCCTGGGCCCCGCGCGCGGTGTTCGTGATCCAATGCGACGAGGCCCGGTAGATCGCGGCGATCGTCTCGTCGCCGACGACGAACGCACGGATGTCGCGCCCCGGCTTGCGCACGTACTCCTGAACGTAATAGATGGAGTGCATGTACGTCCCAAGCACGTCCTTGTGCTCGAGGACGCTTTCGGCCGCGTCGCGGTCGTTCACCTTCGAGATGAGCCGGCCCCATGACCCGACGAGGGGCTTCAGGACCGCCGGGTAGCCCAGCTCTTCGACGGCGGCGAGCGCGGACTCCGGGGTGAACGCGAGCCGCGTGCGCGGCGAGGGCACGCCGTCGAAGAGCTGGGCTACCCGGCGGTCCTGAAGCCCCTCGTCGGGTC
>JBKJTV010000170.1:0-9787 GCA_046589985.1 Candidatus Limnocylindria bacterium
GGTACAGGGGTCTCCGATCTGCATGTCGGCGGGCTTTCGGGGGAAGCGCAACGGCTCGTCCGCGAGTTCGTCCTCCGCGAGGCGAAGCTGCCGCGCGCGGAGCGCCAGCGCCTCGCCGCGCGCATCGCCGCGCACCTTCGCGAGCGAGTGCCGGACAGCGCCGAAGCCGACGATGCCGAGCTCATCCGCGCCGTTGCGCGGTCGCTGCGCGCGAGCGGAGATCGCTCGTGAGCGTGAGCGCTAGTGGCGGTCTGATCTAACGCGGCCTGGCGTAGCGCACGGCGACGGTGCCGGTGTACGCCGGGACGCGGACATCGGAGCTGCGCTCGAACCGCAGGCGCAGTCCGAACCTGTCCCGGCGCGCCTTCTGGTCCGTGAGCTGGCCTGCATCGGAAAGCTCGGCGTGCAAACGCTCGGACGGGCCGACGACGTTGAACGTGAACGGCGGAGAGAGCAGCGTCCCGTTGATCTGGATCACGGCGCCGACGCACGCGGACGCGGCCGTGATCCGCTCGCCGTTCACGCTGATGGCCTCGGCGCCGGCTTTCCACGCGGCATTCAACACGTCGGTGATGTCGGTGCTGTGCACGATCGCGAGCTCGATCGTCCGGATCGGCGCCGAGGCGGGTACGCGTCCGTCGTCGAGCGTCAGCACGATGCCCTCGCCCGAGACGGGCGTCAGCCCCGCCGCGTACTTCGCACGCGTGAGGCGTGCCTCGAGATCGGCCGCGAGAGGGCCGAAGGCCGCCGCACGCGCTTGGATCGCGTCGAGCTCGGCCCTCAGCGACGCGAGCTGCAGCTTCAGCCGGTCCTGCTCGGCCTGCAGGTCGAGCGCCGCTTCCGCGAGCGTCACCTGGTAGCGCGCCGCGAACGGCAGCCGCGTGCTCTGCGTCTGCCATTGCGCGGCGATGAGCACACCGAGAATGAGCATCGGCACGACGAACGCGAGACCAGTGGGGATCCGTGGGCGAGCAGGCGTGCGAGACATTGTGGGCGCCCTCGTGGCCGCGGGGTTCCTGCTTCCGCTGGAGCGCCTCTACGAGTAAAGTCTGCGTTCGGCGCGGCCGCGGGCCGGGCCGCACAGGGAGGGGACCGATGAGCCTGCTGACAGCCAAGCTGCGTAGCTTCGCGTTCGTGCTCGCGGCGTCCGTCGTCGCCGCAGCCTGCGCACCCGCCGCGACCGGGCCGGTCGCGACCGCCGCGCCCGCTGCGCCCGTTCTCGCCGATGTCCAGGAGATCATCGTCGCTGCCGAGGCCGACGCCTACCGCAGCGACGGCAAGCGGAACCTCCTCGGGATGTTCCCGCTCAACACGAACGTCTACGAGACGCTCGTCACACTCTCCCCGACCTATCAGATCGAGCCGGGCCTCGCGACGAAGTGGGAATTCAAGTCCCCGAACACGTACCGCTTCACGCTGCGATCAGGCGTGAAGTTCCACGACGGCACTGCGCTCACCAGCAAGGACGTGAAGGCCGTCATGGACCGCATGGCCACGGCCGGCGGCGGCACCGTCGGCATCGATGAGAAGTCCGCCATTGTCGTCGACGACATGACGATCGACATCACACCGAAGCGCGTCAACCTTCGCGCGCTCCAGCAGCTCGTCCACCCGTCGTGGGGCATTCACAAGGCGGGCACCGATGTGAACACGAAGCCGGTCGGCACCGGTCCCTTCAAGTTCCTGAGCTACACGAAGGCCGACCGCATCGTCGTCGAGGCGAACACCGACTACTGGGGAACGAAGCCGATCCTGAAGAAGATCACCTGGCGCTTCATCCCTGATCCGAACACGCGCGTCCTCGCCCTCCAGGCCGGCGAGGTCCAGGCGGTCACCGCGCTCCCGCGTGAATCCGCGAAGACCGTTGCCACCGGCGACGTCCGCGTCGCGACCTCGAAGGTCGGCGCGTACGAGGCGATCTACGTGAACATCCACGGCAAGCAGCCGTACGACCTCGGCCAGGACAAGGCCGTTCGCGAGGCGATCGCTTACGCGATCGACAAGCAGAGCGTCGTCCAGAACGTGTGGCAGGGGAATGCCGAGGTCTCGCAGACCATGATCCCGCCGGACATCCTCGGCGGCTCGAAGTCCGTCGTGAAGGGCACGACGCGCGACGTCGCGAAGGCGAAGAAGGTCCTTGACGACGCGGGCTGGAAGGCCGGCGCCGACGGCATCCGCGAGAAGGGCGGGCGCAAGCTCCAGCTCACGATGATCGTGGGCTATCCGAGCCCCGAGATCCACCGCCCGATGCCGGAGTTCGCGCAGGCGCAGCTCAAAGAGATCGGCATCGACATGAAGATCGTCACGACGCCGGACACGGCGGCGTACGAGAAGCGTCTCGCCTCGGGCGCCGAGGGCGACCTCTGGGTGGAGGCCGGCAGCCAGAACGACGGCAACCCGTGCTTCCTGCCCGACCTGCTCTTCGCGAGCCCGGTCCCGGGTGGCGACGAGGAATCGAACATGTACGGCAATGCCTTTGCGCCTGGGGCGAAGTTCGACGCGGCGATCAAGCAGTGCCGTGAGTCGACGACCGTCGAGGACGTGCAGAAGGCCGCTGCCGGAGCGATGAAGCTCCTCATCGACGACGAGTTCGTCGTCATCCCGCTCGCGGGCACCTTCCGGCTCTTCGGTCTCTCGAGCAAGGTCCTCGACTTCGTCGCGCATCCCGCAGGCGTGCACCAGCGCTGGGACAGCGTGCGCCTGGTCAAGTAACGGGAGCCGCGTGGCCGCGGGCACCGCATCTCTGCGGACCCGCGGCCGCGCTCTCCGCGTGCGTTAGCGTCGCCGTATGACGCGGTACATCCTCCGGCGGATCCTCTACCTGGTCCCGGTCTGGCTCGGCATCTCCATCCTCGCCTTCAGCCTGGCACTGCTCGCGCCCGGCGATCCGGTGCGCTCGACCCTGCAGGCGCAGGGGATCGACGCACCCTCGTCCGAGCAGGTCCAGGCATTGAGGCGCGAGCTCGGGCTCGAGGACCCCGGACCGGTGCGCTATGCGAAGTGGCTCGCGAACGCGGTCCGCGGCGATCTCGGGGAGTCCGTCCGGACGGGTGAGCCGGTGCTTCGCTCGCTGACCGACCGTTTCCCACGGACCGCCGTGCTCGCGCTCATCGCGATCGTCCTCGGTCTCGCGATCGCCCTTCCGCTCGGGGTCCTGGCCGCGATCTTCCGCGACCGGCCCATCGATCACCTCTCACGCCTCGGCGCGCTCGTCGGTGCATCGATCCCCAGCTTCTGGCTCGCCTACCTCCTCATCATCCTGTTCGCCGTCCAGCTGCGCCTGCTCCCTGTCGCCGGCAGCAACACGCCGCAGCACGTGATCCTCCCCGCGCTCACGCTCGCGATCGGCGCGGCCGCGAGCCTCACGCGGCTCACGCGCTCCGCCATGCTCGAGGAGCTCAACCAGGAGTACGTGCGCACCGCGCGCTCGAAGGGCCTGCGCGAGCGCGTCGTGCTCGTCCGTCACGCCCTGCGGAACGCGCTCGTCGCGATCGTGACCGTGACCGGTATCCGCCTCGCCGCGCTGCTCGGCGGTGCCGTCATCGTCGAGACGATCTTCGCGTGGCCCGGGATCGGCAAGTACGTGGTCGATTCGATCAGCGGACGTGATTACCCGACGATCCAGGGCTTCGTCCTCTTTGCCGGCACGCTGGTGCTGCTCATCAACTTGGTCGTGGACCTCGCGTACGTGTGGCTCGATCCGCGCGTGCGCCTGGGAGGGCGCGCCGGTGGCCACTAGGAGCGAGCTGCTGCTCGAGCACGAGGAGCAGGGGGAGGAGCGTCTCGCGCATGCGGGCCGCCCGGGCGCGCTGTGGTCGCTCTTCCGCCACCCGACGGCGATGGTCGGGCTCGCGATCGTCGGCACCATGGCGTTCATCGCGGTGGCCGCGCCGGTCCTCGCGCCCGCCGATCCCACGGCGGTGGACGCCGCCCGGCGGCTCGCCCTGCCCGGTGGCGACGCGCTGCTCGGGACCGACAACCTCGGTCGCGACATCCTCAGCCGGATCATGTGGGGCGCCCGGCTGTCGCTCGGGACCGCGGCGCTGGCCACGACGCTCATCCTCACGATCGGGGTCGGCCTCGGCCTCGTCTCCGGGTACTACGGGGGGATCGTCGACGACGCGATCATGCGCGTCGTCGACGTGATCCTCGCCTTCCCGGCGCTCATCCTGGCCCTCGCGATCGTCGGGGTGCTCGGCCCGGGGATCGGCAGCGTCATGATCGGCGTGGTCAGTGTGGCGTGGGCCGATTACGCACGGGTGATGCGGGGCCTCGTCCTCGCCGCCCGCGAGCGCCAATACGTGGAGGCGGCGCGCGCCACGGGGACGCGCAACGCGCGGATCCTGCTCCGGCACCTCCTGCCGAATGTCTTCCCGCCGATCATCGTGCTTTCCAGCCTCGAGATGGGCGGCCTGATCCTCGCGGTCTCCGCATTGAGCTTCCTCGGCCTGGGCGCACAGCCTCCGACGCCGGAATGGGGCGCCATGCTCAGCGACGGCCGCGCCTTCATCGCCGCCGCACCGCAGCTGATGATCTATCCGGGGCTCGCCATCAGCATCGTCGTCATCGGCTTCAACCTGCTCGGCGATGGACTGCGCGACGTGCTCGATCCGCACACGCGGCGATAGGGGACGTCTCTCGCTTCGGCCGCGAACGCCAGGCGGCCACCGCGACTACGATGGATCGGTGAGCGCTCAGACCCCCGAACGGATGCTCGACCCGATCTGCGACATGGTCGTCGTCGTCGAGGCCGCGCGGGCAGAGGGCCTGACGGTCGAGCACGACGAACGCACTTACGCGTTCTGCTCGGCCCGCTGTGCCCGGGTGTTCAGCAAGGACCCGGTGACCTGGGCCGCGAAGGTGGACGCTGCCCCAGTGCCGGTCAGTGCCGGCCCGGACACTCCGCAGATCGACGAGGGTCTACGGCACTGGTACGCCTCATGTCGCTGCTGCATGCGCGACGCCCTTCCCGAGATCGTCGCGACACTCGACGCCGAGCGGAAGGCCGCGCGCGAGCCGGTGGCCGGCCCCGGCATCTGCGAGGTCGCCGAGGGTAAGACCGCCCCTTAAGGGCGCACGGGCACCTATCTCCCCACCCCCCCTGGGGGAGGGGGTATACTCATTGAGCCGTCGTCCGACCGTGCGGCACTTCGGAACAGGGAGAGAGCCGTGACGGCTGAGAAGAAGGTCCTCGATTCGCGCCTCGCGTCCATCGAGGGCCACATCAAAGGGATCCGGAAGATGGTCGACGACGACACGTATTGCGTCGATGTCCTGAAGCAGACCTACGCGGTGGAGCGCGCTCTCCAGAAGTTCGGGGCCGAGCTCCTCCGCGGCCACCTGTCGACCTGTGTGCCGACGGGATTCAAGGAGGGGCGCAACGACGCGATGATCACGGAGCTCTCCGAGATCTTCGCGCTGGCGCGCAGATAGCAGTGGCGATCGAGAGCAAGCCCGAGAGCAAGTCCGAGAGCAAGTCAGAGACGCGCGACATCACCTTCCCGGTGACCGGGATGACGTGCGCCTCGTGCGTGCGCCGCATCGAGAAGGCCCTTTCGAAGGTGGAGGGCGTCCGCGAGGCGAGCGTCAACCTCGCGACCGAGAAGGCACGGGTCGCGTATGACGCGGGCACGGTCACGCTCGACCAGCTGCAGAAGGCGGTCGAGAAGGCCGGCTACGGCGTGCGCGAGATGCCTCGCGAGGCACCGGCGCCCGCGGCGGTCAGCCCCGAGCCAAGCGTGTCCGCGCGGAGCGCGCCCGGCGAGATGACGCTGCCCGTGGAGGGGATGACCTGCGCCTCGTGCGTTCGGCGCATCGAAAAGGCGCTCGCCAAGGTGGACGGCGTGGAGACCGCGAGCGTGAATCTCGCGACCGAGAAGGCGCACGTCGTGTTCGATCCGGCGAAGGCTGGTCTCGAGCAGTTCCGCGCCGCCGTCGAGAAGGCCGGGTACAAGCTGGGGGCCGATCGCGCTCCCGTCGCTCCGGCCAGCGAGGCTGACCCGCACGCTTCCGCTGCGCCGCAGGACGCCCACGACCTGGAGCGTCAGCGGGAGCTCGATGACCTCGGCCGCAAGTGGAAGGTCAGCCTGGTCGTCGGGCTCCTGATGATGGGGCTGATGTTCCTGCCGCTCGGGCTGGACATCACGCTCCTCGCTCCCGTGCTCCTCATCGCATCCACGCTCGTCCAGTTCTGGGCCGGGCGCGTCTTTTACCAGGCAGCCTGGGCCGCGGGCCGCCACGGCAGCACGAACATGAATACGCTCGTCGCGGTCGGCACGACGATGGCCTACCTCTACAGCGCGTTCGTGACGCTCTGGCCGGCGCTCGCCGCGCAGTGGGGCTTCCAGTACCACCTCTACTACGAGACGGCGACCATCATCATCGCCCTCATCCTGCTGGGCCGCTGGATGGAGGCGCGCGCCAAGAAGCAGACCGGCGCGGCGATCCGCGCGCTCATGGGCCTGCAGGCCAAGACCGCGCGTGTCATCCGCGGCGGTGTGGAGCAGGACATCGCGATCGAGCGCGTGCTGGTCGGCGACCTCGTGCGCGTCCGCCCAGGCGAGAAGGTCCCGGTCGACGGTGTCGTCACCGAGGGGCGCTCCGCCCTCGACGAATCGATGCTCACCGGCGAGAGCCTGCCGGTGGACAAGGCGCCCGGCGACGCGGTCATCGGCGCGAGCCTGAACACCTCCGGATCGTTCATCTTCAAAGCGACCAAGGTCGGCCAGGACACGACCCTCGCGCAGATCGTGCGCCTGGTCGAGGATGCGCAGGGCTCGAAGGCGCCGATGCAGCGGCTGGCCGACGAGATCTCGAGCTACTTCGTGCCAGCCGTGCTCGTGCTGGCCGCGCTCACCTTCGTCGGTTGGCTCGTGTTCGGCCCGGAGGCGATGCGTCTGACGTTCGCGGTGCAGACGGCGATCGCGGTGCTCATCATCGCCTGCCCCTGCGCGCTCGGGCTCGCGACGCCGACAGCGATCATGGTCGGCACCGGCAAGGCCGCGGAGCACGGCATTCTCGTCCGTGGCGGCGAAGCTCTCGAGCAGACCCGCAAGATCGACACGATCGTCCTCGACAAGACCGGCACGCTCACGCGTGGCAAGCCGGCGGTCACGCAGATCGTGTCGTCCAACGGTTTGTCGGAGGACGAGCTGCTCCGCCTGGCCGCCGCGGCCGAGGTCGGCTCCGAGCATCCGCTCGGCGCGGCGATCGTCGCGCACGCTCGCGAGCGCGGGCTCGAGCTTCCGGCAGCGGAGGCCTTCGAGGCGATCGCCGGAAGAGGCATCGCCGCGCGGGTCGGCGGGCAGGACGTGCTCATCGGCAACCAGGCGCTCATGCGCGACCGGCAGGTCGATCTTGGTGGGCTGGCCGAGCGCGCGAGCGCCGTCGCGCAGAGCGGCGCGACGCCGATGTACCTGGCGCTTGGCGGCACGGCGGCAGGCTTCATCGCCGTCGCCGACACGCTAAAGCCCGAGTCACGCGAGGCCGTCGAGCTGCTCGCGGCCCTTGGTCTGGAGGTCTGGATGCTCACCGGCGACAACGCGTCGACCGCCGCGACGATCGCCCGGGAGGTCGGCATCGAGCACGTCCTCGCGGACGTTCTCCCTGGAGAGAAGTCGGACAAGGTGAAAGCGCTGCAGGCGCAGGGCAAGATCGTCGCGATGGTCGGCGATGGGATCAACGATGCGCCGGCCCTCGCGCAATCGGATCTCGGCATCGCGATCGGCACCGGCACCGACGTGGCCATCGCCGCGAGCGACATCACGCTCATCGGCGGGGACCTGCGCACGATCGTGACTGCCATCGCGCTTTCACGGAAGACGGTCGGCGTCATCAAGCAGGGTCTCTTCTGGGCCTTCGCCTACAACATCCTGCTCATCCCTGTCGCGATGGGCGGGCTCTATCCGCTCTTCCGCGTGCTGCTCAACCCGGTGCTGGCCGCGGCCGCGATGGCCATGAGCAGCGTCAGCGTCGTGACGAATGCGCTCCGTCTGCGCGGCTTCCGTCGCCCGGCGGGCGCGCGCGAGATCCTGCATCCCTCGCTGCGCGCCGTCGTCGGCGAGTACGCGTACCTCGTGGGTATTGGCGCCCTCGCGCTCGTCATCGGCGCGGGGGCGATCGCCCTGGGCCGTTCCGACCCGATGTCCGGGATGGCCGTGTCAGGTGATCGGCAGGTCGTGAGCGCCGAAGAGGCGAACGTGATCGCGCGGCCGCAGGTAGCGGGAACGCTCGTGCCGGGCGCGACCGTGCGTCTGACCTACCGTCTCACCGAGGCGGCCAGCGGTCGACCGCTCAGCGATGTCGTCGTGGATCACGAGCGTCCGATGCACCTCATCGTCGTGCGCAAGGACCTCGGCGTCTTCCAGCACATCCACCCGCTGCCGACCGGCGCGCCCGGCGAGTACGCCGTGGAGACGACCTTCGCGAGCGCGGGCTCCTATGTGCTGTACGCCGAGTTCACGCGCTCGAACGGCCAGGACATCGTCGCGCGCGAGGATCTCGTGGTCGGAGCAGCGTCGGGTGGCGGCTCGCTCGCGCCGGACAGAGCACCCGAGGTCGCCGCGCCGGACGTGCGGATCGCCCTCGAGACCCCGGAGTTCGTGCGTGCCGGCTCAGCGGCGCGCTTTACCTTCCGGGTGGAGGACCCGCGTACCGGTCAGCCGCGCCGGGACCTCGTGACGTATCTCGGCGCAGCGGCCCACGTCGTCATCCTCGATGCGCAGGCGGGCTCCTTCGCGCACGCGCACGGCGAAGCAGCGGGCGCCGATGGCGGGCACTCGCGTGCCGCAGCACCGGGCACCTACGGGCCCGAGATCGAGTTCGCGCACACCTTCCCGCGTCCCGGCCTCTACAAGATCTGGGGCCAGTTCCAGGCGCCCGACGGGCGCGTCATCACCGCCGACTTCGTCATCAACGTGCAATAGGTGGTCACGGCACCGCTACGCGGTACCGTGACCGTCCTGCTACTTCGCCTAGCGGCTACGCAGTAAGAAAGGAGCCCACATGGCACAGACAACGCTCAGCGTTCCAGACATCTCGTGCGAGCACTGCGAGCGGACCATCACGCAGGCGCTCACCCCGCTCGATGGCGTGCGCGAGGGGGAGGTCGACATTCCGGCGAAGCAGGTGCGCGTCGACTACGACGAGGCCACGGTCGACGTGGAGCGCTTCAAAGCCGTCCTCCAGGAGGAGGAGTACCCGGTCGAATCGGCATCGTGAAAGGAGCCTGACCATGGAGAAGGACCCGGTCTGCGGCATGGAGGTCGACCCCGCGATCTCCAAGCTCACCGCGGAGCATGAGGGGAAGACCTATTACTTCTGCGGTCCCGGCTGCCGCAAGGCATTCCAGGGCGGCCCCGCGCAGTACCTCGACCCGAACTTCAAGGCGCACATGTGAGTTCTGCCCTGAGCGGCGGCCCGGTCGGGTCGGCACCCGGCCGGCGCCGCCCCCGCGTCGTGCGCGTGCAGGCGCGAGGTGAAGAGCAGAAGATCGTGCAGCTCGCGGGCAACCTCTTCGTCTGCTCGCGCGCGAACGGGAGCTGCTGCTGCGGCTGGGTCGAGAAAGGCCGCATGCCATTCGACAACTCGCGCTGGAGCGACGAGTGGGAGCGCCGGCGCATCCGCGCGCAGGTCCACCTCACGTTCAGCGGCTGCCTCGGCCCATGCGCTGCGGGCAACAACGCCCTCCTCCAGCTCCACGGGCGATCGATCTGGTTCAAAGACCTCAACGATCCCGCGCACGCGCCCCTGGTCTTCGACTACATCGAGGCGATGCTCGAGGCGGGCA
>JBKJTV010000058.1:0-3847 GCA_046589985.1 Candidatus Limnocylindria bacterium
ATGGGCCCCGGCGAGAACGCCGGCGCCGTGACCGTCGGCGACGGCTACGTGCTCGCCTTCAAGGTCGAGTCCCACAACCACCCGAGCGCCGTCGAGCCCTTCCAGGGCGCCGCGACCGGCGTCGGCGGGATCCTCCGCGACGTCTTCGCGATGGGCGCCCGGCCGATCGCGGTCCTCGACGCGCTCTTCTTCGGCGATCCGACGACAGCGCGGACCCGCGGCTACGTGCGCGGCGTCGTTGGTGGGGTGGGCTCCTACGGGAACTGTGTCGGCATCCCGCACCCCGGCGGCCACGTCTCGTTCGAGTCTTGCTACGAGGACAACCCGCTGGTGAACGCGATGTGCGTCGGGATCGTCGAGCGCACCGCACTCCGCCGCTCCGACACCGCGAGCCCAGGCAGCGCGGTGTACCTCGTCGGCAGCGACACCGGGCGCGATGGCATCGCCGGGGCCTCGCTCCTTGCCTCGTTCGAATTCGGCGACCAGGACGACACGAAGCGCCCCTCGGTCCAGGTCGGCAATCCGTTCCTCGAGAAGCTCCTTCTTGAGGCGACGCTCGAGCTCATCGCCGCCGACTGCGTCGAGGCACTGCAGGACCTCGGGGCCGCGGGCCTCACCTGTGCGGTGAGCGAGACTGCGGCAAAGAGTCGTGCCGGGATGCGCATCGACGTTGCGCTGGTCCCGCGCCGCGCGCGCGGGATGGCGCCGTTCGAAGTCATGCTCTCCGAGTCACAGGAGCGGATGCTCGTCGTCGCGCGCCCCGGAAAGGAGCACGTGGTCGAGCGCATCTTCGCCAAGTGGGAGCTGCACGGGACGCGCATCGGCGAGATGACCGGCGAGCCCGCGCTCGAGGTGTGGGACGGCGAGCGCCTCGTCGCGTCACTCCCGCCACCGGCGCTCGCGGACGACGCGCCCGAGTACGACCCGACCGCGTGGGCCGTGCCAGAGGCACCGATCGAGACGGGCTCGCTGGATGAGCTCACCGAGCCGATGAAGATCGGCCACCGTTTGCTCGAGCTCCTCGCCTCACCGGCCGTCTCCTCGCGCGCCCTCATCTATCGCACGTATGACCAGATGGTCGGGACCGACACCGTGCAGGGCCCCGGCGGCGACGCCGCGGTGCTGCGCCTGAAGGGCCGCACCGACGGTGTCGCGGTCTCCATCGACGCGCAGCCGCGGGTCGCCGCGCTCGACCCCTTCGTCGGCGCCGCGTCCGCGGTCGCCGAGGCCGCGCGCAACCTCGTCTGCGTCGGCGCGGAGCCGCTCGCGATCACCGACTGCCTGAACCTCGGCAACCCCGAGCGCCCCGGCGGCGCCTGGCGTCTCGAGCGCACGATCGCCGGCATTCGCGCGGCATGCGACGCGCTCGCGCTCCCGGTCGTCTCTGGGAACGTCTCGCTCTACAACGCGACGCGTGGCGCCGACATCTGGCCGACGGCGACGATCGGCGCGGTCGGCCACCTCCGCGACGTCGCGCGCCACATCCCGGTCACGAGCGGCCTCGATGGTGACCTCGTGCTGCTCGCCGGGAGCACCGACGTGCAGCTCGGCGTCTCCGCCTACGCCGCGCAGCACGGCGTGCACCGGGGCCCGGACACGAGCGATCTCGCCCTCGAGGCGCGCCTGCAGCGCTTCGTGCTCGCGGCGCACGAGCGCGGTCTCATCCGTGCGGCGCACGACCGCGCCGAAGGCGGGCTCGCGACGGCACTCGCCGAGCTCGCGCTCCGCGACGGCCGCGGCATGAAGGTGACGCTCCCGTCGGTCCGCGGCAGCGGGACGCTCGCGAAGCTCTTTGGCGAAGGCCCGTCCGGGATCGTGCTCGTCATCGCGCCCGCCGCGGAAGCGGACCTGCGCGCCTGCGCCGCAGAGCACGACACCGCGCTCTGGACGCTCGGCAGCATCGGTGGCGACATCCTCGAGATCGCGCCCGTCCTCGCGATGCCGATCGATGCGCTCCGCCGCGCGCACGGCGGTGGGCTCGCGTCCGCGCTCGGGAGAGCGACGTGAGCGAGGAGCGGTTCATCCGCGACGAGCGAACTCGACCAGCCGTGAGCACGCAGCGAGGCGTGGAGGCGATAGCCGACACGACGAGCTGCTTGAGCGGAAGAGCCTAGGAATGTGCGGCGTGTGCGGCATCTGGAGCCCGGCCGGCGGCGACCCGACCGAGGCCGCGCGCCTCACCTTCTTCGCGCTCTACGCGCTCCAGCACCGCGGCCAGGAGTCGGCCGGGATCGCCGCGACCGACGGCCGCGATCTGAGGGTGGTCCGACGGATGGGGCTCGTCGGCCAGGTGTTCGCGGAGCCGGACCTGGGTGCGCTCGGCGGCCGCGCGACGTTGGGTCACACGCGGTACTCGACGACCGGCTCCTCGCGGATCGAGAACGCGCAGCCGATGGTCGTGACCGATCCGACCCTCGGCGAGCTCGCGATCGGCCACAACGGGAACTGCATCAACGCGCGAGACCGGCGCGCCGACCTCGAGCGCGAGGGCGTGACGTTCACCACCTCGTCCGACACGGAGGTCGTCGCGAAGACGATCGCGTCGATGGCGGGCGCCACGTGGGACGAGCGCATCGTGCGCGCGCTGCCGACGCTCGCCGGCGCGTGGTCCCTCGTCATGCTCACGCCGCAGGCGCTCTACGCGGTGCGTGATCCGCTCGGCGTCCGGCCGCTCTGCCTCGGCCGCAAGGGCGCCTCGTGGCTCGTCGCGAGCGAGACCTGTGCGCTCGACACGATCGGCGCGGAGCTCGTGCGCGACGTGCTGCCCGGTGAGGTGCTGCGCATCGACGATTCCGGCGTCACGCAGCTGGCGGACCTCGCCGCGGACCGCCGTGGCCTCTGCGTCTTTGAGCATGTGTACCTGGCGTCCGCGTCGAGCCGTCTCGGCGGGCAGAGCGTGTACGCGACGCGCGAGCGGATGGGCGAGATCCTTGCTCAAGAGGCCCCGGCTACGGCAGACGTCGTGATACCCGTACCGGACAGCGCGATCCCCGCAGCGGTCGGCTACGCGCGCGTCAGTGGCATCCCGTTCCGCGAGGGTCTCATCAAGAACCGCTACATCGGACGCACGTTCATCCAGCCCTCGGAACAGCTGCGCAAGCACAGCGTCGCGCTGAAGTACAACGCGCTGCGCGACGTGCTGGACGCGAAGTCCGTCGTCGTCGTCGATGACTCGATCGTGCGCGGCTCGACGAGCGGCCCGATCGTGAGCCTGCTGCGGCGGAACGGTGCGCGCGAGGTGCACATGCGCATCTGCTCGCCGCCGATCCGCCACCAGTGCTTCTTCGGCGTCGACATGGCGAGACGCGACGACCTCATCGCCTCGTCGCTCGAGGTCGAGCAGATCCGCGCGCACATCGGCGCGGACTCGCTCGGCTACCTCTCGCTCGCCGGGATGATCTCCGCGACCGGCGCCGAGTCCGGCGAGCTCTGCAGCGCGTGCTTCACCGGCGATTACCCGGTGCCCGTCCAGCTCGAGCTCGGCAAGGAGTCGCTCGAGCGCGCGGCCGGTACGCGGTGACGGCTGACCTCTGGATGATCCACAACTCGCTATCCCTCGAGCTCGGTGAACGTCGACAACGAGCCGCGGTGTACCTCGGTGTCGCCGTCGCGTCCCTCGGGGCCGCAACGGCCTCGGGTTTCAATGAATCGCTTCGAGACTTGCTCCGCTCCGAACCTCGATTCGCGTTCTTGTACTTCTTTGGTCTTGCATTCGGGATCATTCTCGTCGGCATCTGCTATCTGGGACTCAGCCCCGGACTGCCCTGGGAGCGATCCGGCGCATTCGAGAGAGTGGGCTGGCTGGTGAATCGACTGCTCGGCGCTTCCATTGGGAATGGCTCACGCG
>JBKJTV010000155.1:0-2794 GCA_046589985.1 Candidatus Limnocylindria bacterium
AAGCTTCCCGCGGGCGCGCGCGTTGCGGGCCTTCTGCAGATATTCGGGCTTCCCGAATGAGCCCACGGTCGTGGTGAGAAGGACGTCGCTCATGCGAGCACACCCCCTGCCGCGCGCGCGCCCGAGACGAGCGCGGCCAGCTTCTTCGACGCCACGTCATGTGGCAGGTACTCGAGACCGGTGGTCGGTGCGACCCAGAGCCGATCGGCGGGAACGAGCCGGAGCGCCTCCTCGATGAGGGCGGCGACCTCGCGCTCGGTCTCGAGGCGGGTGTTCCGCGCGTCAACGATGCCGAGGACGATCGTGCGCTCCTTGATGGCGTCGAGACGGCGAAGCGCGGTCGTGTCGCGGCTGCGAACGTCGATGCCGACCTGAGCGACCGGGAATGACGCGAGGCTCTCGAGCACCCGGTCGGCCGGGAAGAAATACGTGTGCAGGGCGATCGGCACACCGGCGCCCGCGATGCGCTGATACGCCTCGCGCGCAAGCTCGATGTGCTGCGGGTGCACGACGATGGCGGGGTCTTCGATATCCACGAGGGTCGCGCCGGCCTCGCCGAGTGCTCTGACCTCGGCGGCGATCGCGTCAGCCACCGCCAGGGTGAGCTTCTCGAGCGAGCGGTAGTGCTCGTCGATCGCGAGCGTCGCGAACGTCAGCGGACCGCAGACCGCCGCCTTCAGCTCGCGCTTCGTCGCGGATCGAGCGAGCTGGAAGTCGCCGAGCAGGGTCTTGCCGTCGCTCGAGATCGGTCCATCGACGACGGGCTGGCGGAAGTAGGTGTTGTTGTCGTAATAGCGCTCGAGGGGACCGCGCGTGACGCCCTTCCAGGCGCGTGCGAACGGGCTGAACAGGTCGTCCCAGCGGATCTGTCCGTCATTCAGCACGTCGATGCCGGCCTGCTCGAGCTCGACGATGGCCGCCCGTGTCGTCGCCTCGTAGACGGAGTCGAGCCCCTTGTCGTCGAGCTCGCCCCGGTCGTGCTTGTGCAGCCCGGTACGCACCTGCTGACCGCTCGGCTCGTCGGAGACCTTCGGGAACGCGCCGATGACCGTTGTTTTCAAAAAGAACGCCCTCTCTCTCACATTCGTCTCGCACAAGAGAAGTCGTTCCACCATTGACCAATGGATCGGATCGACCCTCTCTCATCTCTCCCTCTCGGGACGGAATTGGCACCGCAGCGGGTCTCCGCCGGTTGCCGACGCTTCTCAGGGCCGTGTCCCTCAGCGTCCTCTCGATGAAAGGGATCGCGTATGAAGTTGCGACGATGCTAGCACTAGAATTCGGGGCCCGTGAGCGACCGACTCGTCGACCGAACGCTGCGCGCATTCAGTGACGACCTCGCGTCTGACCGCGCCGTGCCCGGCGGCGGGAGTGCGTCGGCCTACTGCGGTGCCCTCGGGGCGGCGCTCGCCTCGATGGTCGCCCGCATCGCGTCCAAGAAAGCGCCGGGCGAGCACGACGAGTTCATCGCCGAGATGGAAAACCTGCGCTCCGACCTCTTGCGCCTGGTCGACGACGACAGCGCGGCGTATTCGCGGGTCGCCGAGGCGATGAAGCTGCCGAAGTCAACGGACGACGAAAAGAAGGAGCGCCAGGCCCGCATGCAGGCCGCGCTCCTCGCAGCCGCGCGCGTGCCCCTTGAGATCGCCCGCACCTGCCGCCGCCTGCTCGAGTCCTGCGAGCGCGGCGCCGCCCTCGCGCCCGCCGCGGCGGCGAGCGACATCGGGGTCGGTGCCTTGATGGCGGAGGCGGCCCTCCGGGGCGCCGCGCTGAACGTGATGATCAATCTCGCCTCGCTGAAGGACGCCGCGCACGTGAAGACGCTCTCCGAAGATCTCGACCGGGCGGTCGACGGGATCGACGAGCTGCGCAAGCGCATCCTGGACTCGGTCGAAGCGCGCATCGCGCGATGACCCGGCTGCTCTACGGGCGACCGCTCGCCGAGCAGGTGAGCGCGGAGACCGCCCGGCTCGCCGTGGAGCTGCGCGCCCGAGGCCGCGCACCGGCGCTCACGATCGTGTCGGCCGGCGCGGATCCGGCGGCCTCCTCGTACCTCGGACGGCTCGAACGTGAAGGCAGAGCGGCCGGGATCCTCGTGCATCACCGTTCACTCGCACGCGACGCGGACGCCGCGGCGATCCGGGGCGCGCTGGAGGCCTGCGGTCGCGACGAGCTGGTCTCCGGAGTGCTCCTGCTCACCCCGCTCCCACAGGGCGTCGCGCTCGCGAACGTCGTTGACGCGATCCCGCCGGACAAGGACGTCGAGGGGATGCATCCGTTGAACGCCGGATTCCTCGCCGAGGGCCGCCCGCGATTTGTGCCGACGACGGCGGCTGCCGTCATCGCCCTGCTCCGGCACTACGGGATCCCGCTGCGCGGCTTCCGTGTCACGGTCGTCGGCCGGAGTGCCGTATTCGGCCGCCCGCTCGCGAGCCTGCTCTTGCTCGAGCACGCGACGGTGACCGTCGCCCACAGCCAGACTCCTGACATCGCCGTCCACACGCGGACCGCGGACATCGTCGCGATCGGCATCGGACGCGCGGGCGCCCTCAAGGGGGACATGATCGCGAAGGGTGCGGTCGTGGTGGATGCCGGCATCAACGTGACGCCGGATGGGATCGTCGGCGACGCGGATGCGTCATCGATCAGCCAGGTGGCCGGGGCCTACAGCCCGGTCCCGGGCGGCCTCGGTGCGGTGACGACGGCGCTCCTGCTGCGCAACGTCGTCGCGGCAGCGGCGGGCGCGGGGATCGACTAGAGGCGCACGATGGGCGGGTCCTCGGGCTCGTCGAAG
>JBKJTV010000299.1:0-7969 GCA_046589985.1 Candidatus Limnocylindria bacterium
GATGTACGACATCCCGTCACGTCCCGAGGTCCGTCGGGTCGTCGTCACAGCGGAAGCGATCGAAGGCCAGATGAAGCCGCTGCTCCTCTCCAAGACGGAGCAGCTGATCTCGGAGAACGAAGCCAGCGCCTAGCCAGGCACGCGTCTTGCGCCGGTGTGGCGGCGCGTGAAGCCGTCGCCCGAGATCTTCGAGAAGCTCGGCCAGCTGTATCTCGGCTCGCCCTACGACCTCGCCAAGAAGGCGCGTTCCGCAGACCCGCTCCTGTATGACTCGAAGGACCTCGTCACCCACGCGATCTGCGTCGGGATGACCGGCAGCGGCAAGACCGGTCTCTGCATCGACCTCATCGAGGAGGCGGCGCTCGACGGCGTTCCCACCATCGCGATCGACCCCAAGGGCGACCTCTCCAACCTCCTGCTCACCTTTCCGGAGCTCCAGCCGCAGGACTTTCGCCCCTGGATCGACGAGGGCGAGGCCGAGCGCAAGGGCCAGAGCGCGGACGAATTCGCGGCCGAGCAGGCGAAGGTCTGGCGTGAGGGCCTCGCCTCGTGGGGTCAGGATGGCGAGCGCATCGGACGTCTTCGGGCAGCCGCGGACTTCGCCGTCTACACGCCGGGCTCGCGCGCCGGCATCCCGCTCTCGATCCTGCGCTCGTTCGCTGCGCCTGCCGAGGCGATCCGCGCGGATGAGGAGGCCTTGCACGATCGCGTGAGCGGCGCCGCGACCGGACTGCTCACTCTCGTCGGTGTCGAGGCGGATCCCGTGCAGAGCCGCGAGCACATCCTCGTCTCGACGCTCCTCGCGCGCGCGTGGCAGAAGGGTGAGGACCTCGATCTCGCGGCGCTGATCGGACAGATCGAGTCGCCGCCGGTCGAGCGCGTCGGCGCGATGGAACTGGAACGGTTCTTCCCGACGAAGGATCGGGCCGCGCTCGCGACTCGTCTGAACGGCATCCTGGCCGCACCCGGCTTCCAGGCCTGGCTCGAAGGCGAGCCGCTCGATCCGGGCGCGCTCCTTCGTACTGCCGACGGCAGGCCGCGCGTCTCGATCATCTCGATCGCCCATCTCTCCGATGCGGAGCGCATGTTCTTCGTCACCCTGTTGCTCGGCGAGGTGCTCGCCTGGATGCGCACGCAGTCGGGGACCTCGAGCCTGCGCGCGATCCTGTACATGGACGAGATCTTCGGCTATTTCCCGCCCGTCGCCGAGCCGCCGTCGAAGCGGCCATTGCTCACGCTGCTGAAGCAGGCGCGTGCGTACGGCCTCGGCGTCGTGCTCGCGACGCAGAACCCCGTGGACCTCGACTACAAGGGCCTCGCGAACACCGGCACCTGGCTCATCGGTCGCCTGCAGACAGAGCGCGACAAGGCGCGCCTCATCGATGGCCTCGAGGGTGCCTCTGCGGCGGCGGGCTCGGCGTTCGATCGCGCCTCGCTGGAACGGACGATCGGTGGACTTGGGAAGCGGGTCTTCCTCATGAGCAACGTGCACGAGGACGCGCCGGTCGTCTTCGAGTCGCGGTGGGCGATGTCGTACCTACGCGGCCCGCTCACGCGGCAGCAGATCTCGAAGCTCATGGAAGGCCGCCGGCCTACCGCGGCGCCGGCCAGGGACGGCACGCCCCCCGCAGCCGCAGTGACCCCTTCCGCCGATGACGATCAGCGCCGCAGGGAGCGGCGCGATGGTGCGGTCGAAAAGCTGCGCAAGCAATTCGCGCCGAAGCTCGCACGCGCGCAGGAGAAGGCACGGAATGCGGCGCAGGTCGTCGAGCGCGAGCAGGGTCAGGCGCGCGGGGCCCAGGTCCAGACGGCAGTGTCGATCGGTGCGACGGTCCTCGGCGCGCTCTTCGGTCGCAAGCTCGGCAGTGGCACGGTCGGACGGGGTACCACCGCCGCGCGCGGCGCAGCGCGCGCCATGGAGCAGCAGCAGGACGTCGCCCGAGCGAAGGAGGATCTTGCGGCGGCCGAGCAAGAGGTCGCCCGTCTCGAGGGCGAGCTGCAGGCCGAACTCGCCAAGGTAGCGACGGACGCGTAACGGGACCGTGACGCGGCACGACGTCTGCGTCGTGAACCGGTCATGCGAGTCCTGGTCGTTGATGACGAGCCTGACCTGCGTGCCCTCTATGCCGTGAATCTCAGGGATGCCGGTCACGAGGTGCTCACGGCGTCGAACGGCGCCGAGGGTCTCGGCGTCGTGGTGCGCGAGCGCCCGGACGTCGTCCTGGTCGATCTCATGATGCCGGTCATGGACGGCTACGAGTTCCTGCAGCGCCTGCGGCGCATGCCCGACCACTGCCGAACGCCCGCCGTCGTCGTCTCTGCGGTGGCGACCGGGGGCTACAGCCGGAAGCTAGGAGCGAGCGGGTTCGTCGCAAAGCCGTTCGACGCCGAGGAGCTCATCTCCGTCCTGGAGCGCTGCGCGGCCTAAAGCGACTCGAGACCGCTCGTTGGCCAAGCCTCGATACGATGCGCCCGTGCCGAAGCTCTTCTTCGCGAGCCCGCGTGATCTCCCGGTCACCGAGCCCCAGCCCGGCGTCCGCCGCCGGCTCGTCCCCTCGGACCACGCCACGGTGGCCGTGAGCGATCTCGACCCGCGCACCGTCGTCGAGACGCACAAACACGACACCGAGCAGGTCGGTCTCGTGACGAAGGGCAGCCTGGTCCTTGTCATCGCCGGGGAGCAGCGGATCCTCACGCCGGGCGACACCTACCGCGTTCCGGCCGGGGCCGCGCACGGCGCGCGCGTCTTCGAGGAGCCGGCGCAGGTCATCGCGATCTGGGTGCCGCCGCTCGAGGAGTCGGCGCGGGGTTCGCACGCGATCTAGGGGATGAGAACGTTTCCTCACGACCCCCTCCTCTACGCCCGCGCCGTGGCGATCCTCGGGATCCTGGTCTTTGTCGCGACCGGCGGCGGCGTCGTCGCCATCCTTGTCCCGGTCACTATCGCCTGGGTCCTCGCGAGCATGACGCTCGTGACGCTCGCGACGCGAAGAAAGGGATCCCCGCTCAGCCTCACCGAGGTCCCGGTCTCCGTGGTCGTCGCGGACCTCATGGCGGCGACGTTCTGGATGGTCGCGACGGCATTGAATCCCCGCACGGTCAGCTTCGTGATCGTGATCGCCGTCGGCTGCGTCGCGATGTACCGGCTCGGCCGCGCCGGCGTGCTGCTGACCGTGTCGGCCTACCTCGCGGGCCGCGTGGCGCAGGAGACCATGCGTGTCCTCGCCGGCGTCCCGACCCCCGTGCCGACCATCATCGGAGACTCGATCGTCGTCACCATCGCAGTCGTCATCCTGGCAGGCACCGTCGACGTCCACCTGCGCGAGCAGCGCCGCGCGCGCCGCGGGATCGAGCGCGCGCAGAGCCTCGAGCGAGTCGCGATCGACATCGGGCGGCACGACGATCCCGAGGCGGTGCTCCGGAGCCTGCCGCGGACGGTGCGCTCCGTCGTGGAGGTGGACCACGCGGCGCTCATCGTGCGACGCGGCGCGCAGTTCGAGATCCTCGCGGGTGCCGGCACGGCCGAGGCCGTCGTTGGCGTGCGCGCCTCCGGCGAGTCCGGCCTCGTCGGTGACGTCCTCAAGGAGCGGGCAACGGTCGTCATCGGCGACTACGCCGTCCATCCGACGGGCGTGCCGCGAGTCCGCGCGCTCGGCCTTCGCGCCACGCTCGGCGTCCCCATCTTCGTCCACGGTGAGATCGCCGCGGTGCTGATGGTCGCGCGGCTGCAGGACACACCATTCGATCCCGCGGACGTCGCTGCGGTCGAGGGCTTCGCGTCGCACGCGGCGATCGCCATCGCGAACGCGCGAGCACTCGACCAGGCGAGGCGGCTCGAGAGCGTCTCGCGGCTCGTTGCGACGGAAGGTTCAGCCGACGAGGTCGTCACGCGGATCGCGGAGGAGGCGACCGCGGCCTTCGCTGCGGAGTTCGTGCTCGTCGTCGAGGTCGATGACCGGCCGCGCAGCCGGACCATCGCGGCCTTCGGCGCCGCCGCGCCGCTCGCCGGACGGCGAGACGAGGAGCTCGGGCCGCTCACGCGGGAGGTCGTGGCCAGCCGGCGCCTCGTCGCGCTCGGAGACTACCTTGGCGAGCGCGGTGGACGGGCCACCGACGCAGCGTCCTCCGGGCGGGCGGATGGAACACCGAGCGGCGCGGAGATCGCCCGGACGATCGGCCTCCACGCGACGATGGCCGCGCCGGCGATCATCGACGACCGCGTCGCCGCCATCTTCGTGATCGGCACGACCGACCCGTACCGGCAGTTCGACATCATCGACCGGCAGGGCCTCACGGCCTTCACCGAATCGACCGCCGTGGCGTTGCGTGCCGCGGCCGCGCGGCACGACCGGGAGCGCCGCATCCGCCGGCTCGCCGCGTTGAACGTCCTCGCCGGGGAGTTGGCGCAGGTCCGCGAGCCGCTGCGCATCGCGCGTCTCGCGTGGGAGGCCTGTGGCGAACTCGTCGCGCGCGACTCCTTCTACATCGCGCGCTACGAGGAGGAGCGGAGGCTCTTCCACTTCCTGTTCCAGGAGGACGCCGGGATCGTCGAAGAGTCCGACCTCGCCGACGCCTGGGCAGGCGACATGGTCATCCCGCTCGGGACCGGGCCCACCAGCCAGGTCGTCCTCACCGGGGACACCTACATCACGCAAAGACCCGAGGATCCGGTGCAGCACCGGAGCCGGCGCTACGGCGACCACGCGCGCGAGAGCGCCTCCGCGGTGCACGTCCCGCTGAAGCACAGCGGCCGCATCGTCGGCGTGCTCTCGGCACAGGCTTACCGTCCCGACGCATACGACGCGGAGGACGTCACGGTGCTGCAGTCACTGGCCAATCTCGTGGCCTCCGCGTTCGCGAACGCAGAACACCTCGCGCGCGGCCGCGAGCTCTACCTGGCCTCGGTGAAGGCGCTCGCGGCCGCGGTCGACGCGCGGGACCCCTACACGCGCAGCCACTCCGCCCGCGTCGCCGCCCTCTCGCGGATCATCGCGGAGGAGATGGCGCTCTCGCCTGACGAGATCCGCCGGGTCCAGCTCGGTGCGCTCCTGCACGACATCGGCAAGATCGGCATCCCTGACGCGATCCTGAACAAGCCGTCGGCGCTCACCGCGGAGGAGTGGGTGATCATGCGGACCCACTCCGTCCTCGGAGCCTCGATCCTCGCCGCCGTCGAGCCGCTTCGCGATCTGGTCCCGATCGTGCGCTGCCATCACGAGCACCACGACGGCACCGGCTATCCGGACCGCCTCAGGGGGAACGAGATCCCGCTCGCTGCCGCGATCGTCGCCGCAGCAGACGCATACGAGGTCATCGTCTCCAAGCGGTCGTACAAGTCAGCCCAGACGGTCGAGTTCGCGGTCTCCGAGCTGATGAGCTTCCGCGGGAGACAGTTCCATCCGGACGTCGTTGACGCGTTCCTCCGCGTCATCGAGCGCGACCGGACGCTCGGGACGATGCAGCTGCGGCGGGTAGGCTCGATGGAGCACGAGGACATCGACGACGTCCCTGGTCCCGGCGAGGTGCTCGAGCGCTACGTCGCGCGGTCCCAGACGCACACCAGGCAGCTCGCGATCCTGCAGCGTCTAGCGACGGAGATCAGCGCCGTCCTCGACATCGACGACCTCGCGGCTCGGCTGCTCAAGATCGTCTGCGACGCGATGGGCTACGAGAACGGCTTCCTCACGACGCTTGACGAGCTCGAGGGCGCACTCGTCGTGCGTGCCGCGATCGGACCGTCCATCGACTACGTGGGCCAGCGGCTCCAGCGCGGGCAGGGCATCTCGTGGTGGGTCGTCGAGCACGGCCTCCTTCAGAACGTGCCCGACGTCCACGCCGACACGCGCTTCCTCGGGCCACCCGACATCCGCTCGAGCCTCATCGTCCCGCTGCGCATCGGCGACGAGCGCGTGGGAGTGCTCGGCATCGAGAGCAAGCGGGACGCGGCGTTCACGAGCGAGGACGAGGAGCTGCTCACCGCTGTCTCGCACCAGGTCGCCGCGGCCATCCGCGTGGCGCGGCTGCACGACGCGGCGAAGACCGCCGCTAGCACCGATCCACTCACGAGCCTGCCG
Organism: Candidatus Limnocylindria bacterium; assembly: GCA_046589985.1. Lineage (GTDB taxonomy): Bacteria > Chloroflexota > Limnocylindria > P2-11E > P2-11E > JACDAF01. The sequence continues at coordinate 6,075 of JBKJTV010000299.1, forward strand.
AACCGGCGCACCTTCTTCGAGCGTCTCGAGCTCGCGCTGCGGCAGGCAGCCGAGGGCATGCCCCTCTCGGTCGCGATCGTTGACGTGAATCTCCTGAAGGCGGTGAACGATCAGTACGGCCACAACATCGGCGACGAAGCCCTTGTGCGCATCGGTGAGCTCCTCGCGGCGGGCGTGCGCGGCAACGACGTCGTCGCGCGCATCGGCGGCGACGAGTTCGCTGTCCTCTTCCCAGGCGCACCGATCCTCGCCGCGGAGCGGATCATGCGCAGGCTCGCGGAGTCCGTCGCCGAGGCGACGCTGAGCGACGGGAGGCCGCTCCCCACGGTGGCCTGGGGGATCGCGGTCGCGCCGAACAGCCCGACGACCGTCGACGCCATCATCGACTCCGCCGACCGCGCGATGTACCGCCAGAAGAAACGGGGACGCGCGCGCCCGGCATAGGTCCGACGGCTTTCGCTCGCCGGCGACGTATCCTTCTGTGAGACCGGCAGCGACCGGGAGGAGTAACGCTTCGCGTTCCAGACCCGTCGTCGCCCGCTCGTGTGAGCAAGCTCCCACGGCCGGGCTCCTAGGGTCTGTAGCGCTCCCGCCTTAGAGAGGCGCACGTCAGCTGAAAGTGTGCTGCGGGACGGAGCGTGAAGGTCGCCCGCGAGCCGGATCGGGTCCGCCCGTTAGCGCGGGATCGAGGTGCGCCCGCGCGCACGAACTTCGGTGGTACCACGGCAGACCCCCGTCCGAAGACGGGGGTCTTTCTATTTCCGCGAGGAGGTGCGTGATGGCGACCGAAGCTCCGCGAAGTGCCCTCGACCACGCGGGCAAGAACTGGGACGCGGCCGTCGTCGAGCGCGACCTCTACGAGTGGTGGGAGCGCTCGGGCTTCTTCACCCCTCCGGACACGGTGCTGCCGGGCGAGCGCCCGTTCGTGATGATGCTGCCGCTCCCGAACATCACCGGGGATCTGCACCTCGGGCATGCGCTGTCGTTCGGCGGGTACGAGGACCTCATGGCGCGCTGGCACCGCATGCGTGGCGAGCCGACGCTCTATATGCCGGGCACCGACCACGCCGGGATCATCGCGCAGATCGTCGTCGAGAAGGAGCTCGCGAAAGAGGGGATGACCAAGCAGCGCGGCCTCGAGCGCGAGGAGTTCCTCGCCGAGATGTGGAAGTGGATGGACCACTACCGGCCGCGCATCGAGCGTCAGCTCCGGCTGCTCGGCTGCTCGCTCGACTGGTCGCGGCCGAACTTCACGATGGAGCCGTCGAAGCAGCGCGCAGTGCGCACGCACTTCATCCGGCTCTACCAGAAAGGGCACCTCTATCGAGCGGATCGGATCGTCCACTGGTGCCTCACGTGTCAGACGACGTACTCCGACCTCGAGTCGAAGCACGTGGAGCGCACCGACGCGCTGTTCTATGTGAAGTACCCCTGGGCCGACGGCGCGCCGTCCGGCGCGCCCGATGTGATCGTCGCGACGACGCGGCCGGAGACGGTCATGGCCGACGTCGCCATCGCCGTGCATCCCGACGACCTGCGCTGGCAGCGCTACATCGGGCAGCATGTCCTCGTCCCGATCGCCGATCGGCGCGTGCCGATCATCGCGGACCAGGCGGTCGATCCCGCGTTCGGCACCGGCGCGCTGAAGATCACGCCCGGCCACGACCAGACGGACTTCGAGGTCGGCCAGCGCCATGGGCTGCCGGTCCTCACGGTCATCGACAAGACGGGGCGCATGACGCCCGCGGCGGGTGTCCTCGCGGGGTCCGACCGCGACGCAGCGCGGCTCGACATGGTCGGGCGGCTTCGAAAGGCGGGTCTCCTCGTGAGGGAAGAACCGATCACGCATGCCGTCGGCGTGCACGAGCGCTGCGACACGGTCGACGAGCCGCTCG
>JBKJTV010000189.1:0-3803 GCA_046589985.1 Candidatus Limnocylindria bacterium
GGATCTATAACCCCGACGGCAGTGAGGCGGAGAAGAGCGGCAACGGCGTCCGCATCTTCGCGAAGTTCCTCCGCGAGCACGGCTACACCGAACAGGACCGCTTCGTCCTCGACACGCCGGGAGGGCGGGTGAACGCCCAGCTCGAATGGGAGGATGGGCGCGTCGCGCAGGTCGTGGCGGAGATGGGGACGGCGAGCTTCGGGTCCGTCGACGCGGTCGACGTCGACGGCCAGCGGATCGATGTCGTGCAGGTCTCGCTCGGGAACCCGCACTGCGTCGTGATCGTGCCGGACCTCGCTGCGGTCGACGTCCATATTCTTGGCCCGAAGATCGAGCGCCACGCGAAGTTCCCGGACCGCACGAACGTCCAGTTCGCCCAGGTGGTGTCACGCGATGAGGTGAGCATCCTCATCTGGGAGCGCGGCGCGGGCTACACGCAGGCGTCGGGGTCGAGCAGCTGCGCGGTCGTCGCGGCGTGCCACCGCCAGGGGCTCGTCGACACCGAGGTGACGGTGACGATGCCGGGCGGCCGGCTCGAGATCGCGATCGCGAAGGATGGCGAGCTTCGCATGCGCGGTCCCGTCGAGGAGATCTGCGGCGGCGACCTCAGCCCCGACCTGCTGCGCCTCGTCCAGCGCGCGTGACGCTTCCGCCGGCGCTCGAGGCCGGAGACATCTTCCCGGACACCGCGCGCGCGCGCGGAGATCATCTCGAGATCGGCGGGTGCGACGTCACCGAGCTGGCGGAGCGTTACGGCACCCCCCTCTACGTGTACGACGAGGCGAGCGTCGTCGCTCGCGCGATCGGCTACACGAAGGCCCTCGCGTCGGCGTACCCGGGGCGCTCGCGCGTCTGCTTCGCGGCGAAGGCCTATTGCGCGCCGTGGCTCCTGCGGGCGCTCGATCGTGTGGGACTCGGGCTCGATGTCGTCTCCGGAGGAGAGCTCCACGCGGCGCTCGCGGTCGGCTTTCCGGCCGAGCGCATCGTGTTCCACGGCAACAACAAGTCTCCGGACGAGCTCGAGCAGGCACTCGTCGCTGGGATCGGCCGCATCGTCGTCGATAACCTCGACGAGCTCGCGCGCCTCGCCCGGCTCGCGAGCGCCCGCGGCATTCGTCAGCCGGTGCTTCTCCGCGTCGGGCCGGACATCGCCGCGCTCACGCACGCTCACCTCCAGACCGGCGCGACGGATACGAAGTTCGGCCTTGGAATCGCATCCGGCCAGGCCGCGGCAGGCATCCGGGCCGCGCTCGCGGAGCCGTCGCTCGACCTTCGGGGGATCCACGCGCACGTGGGCTCGCAGATCTTCGACGTGGCGACCTACGCCGAGGCTGTGGAGCGTCTCTTGGCGCTCGCGGCGACGCTCCGGGACGAGGCTGGGTTCGACCTTCGGGAGCTGAGTCCCGGCGGTGGGTACGGCGTCCGCTACACGACCGACGATCCGTCCCCTCGTACCGAGCAGGTCGTCGCAGAGGTCGGTGCGCAGGTCCTCGCCGTGGCGAGGCGCCACGGCTACGAGCGTCTGCCCGACCTCAGCATCGAGCCCGGACGGTCGATCGTGGCGTCGAGCGCCGTCGCGCTCTATCGCGTCGGGTCGGTGAAGCGCATTCCCGGCGGCCGCACGTACGTCGCCGTCGACGGTGGCATGGCGGACAACATCCGTCCGACGGCGTACGGCGCCGCCTACACGGCGGTCGTCGCCGATCGTCTCGGGGAGCCGGCGGACGCCGAGGTCGCGATCGCCGGCCGCTACTGCGAGTCCGGCGACGTCCTCATCCAGCGCGTCAGCGTGCCGCTCCCCCGTGTCGGCGATCTCATCGCGATACCGGCCGCGGGCGCCTACCAGATCTCGATGGCGAGCAACTACAACCTCGTGCCGCGGCCCGCGGTCGTCGTGGTCGCCGGCGGACGGGCGCGACTCGTCAGGCGCCGAGAGAGCTATGAAGACTTGCTACGCAGCGACAACGATGGTGAGGGTGAGGCTGGCTTCACGCTGAATGGACCGGAAGTGTGAAGCAGAAAGTGCTCCCCTCGCCGATCCGGCTCTCTGCCCAGATCCGTCCGCCATGTCCCTGCACGATGCTCTCCGAGATGTAGAGGCCAAGTCCCACGCCCCGGCGATCGTTCTTGGTCACCTGCTGGAACCGGCCGAAGACCGCTTCCAGCTGGTCGGCTGGGATCCCCGGGCCCGTATCGCTGACGTCGATGCGTATCTCATCTCCGATCGTTTCCACGTGGACGACGACCTTCCCGTCGGCCGGCGTGAACTTGATCGCGTTGCTCAGCAGGTTGGTGAGCACCTGGAGGATCCTCGCGGGATCGAACGCCGCGAGCGACGATGGCGGCACGATCTCTGCGACGAGCGCGACCCCTCTTGCCGATGCTTCCGCCTGAAAGGTGTCCACGGCTTCCGTGACGACCTGAGTCGGGTCGCCGACCTCTCGCGCCACCGCAAGCATGCCGGCTTCGATGCTCGCGACATCGACGAGATCTCCGATCAGCCGGTTCATGCGAGCGGCGGAGCGCTGAATGCGCTGCACGTGCGTTCGGACCTGCTCAACACGATCCGCCCGCGACACGTCTCTCGCGATGAGCGCTGCGAACCCGACGATGCTGGTCAGCATGCCCCGTAGGTCATGGCTGACGACGCCCAGGAACGCATCCCGGGTCGCAAGCGCACCATCGGACCGGGCACGCTCGTCGAAAAGGTCCTTGTCCGTCTCGTCACGTTCGATCGACAGAAGGGAGACATGCTCAGCACGTTCGGTGCGGAGGGTCTCGTCCGCCTCAGCTCGCTCCTCTCGGACCGCTTCGTCTTCCACCGATCTCTTCCTGGCGACGACCTCGGAGGACTGGGCGTTGACCCGACCGGTCTGTCGATCGGTGTTGGCGCGAGCTGCCGCAAGTACTTCGTCGGCGCGTGCCCGAGCCTGGTCAATGACGGCGTCCGCACTCTCGTCGGCGGCGGCCAGCTCGTCGTCGAGGGCAGCATCCACTCTCTCGCGCTCGACGCGCAGGCTCTCGTCGGTCTGTTCGCGCTCTGGACTCGACTGCTTCTCCTCGGCCGTCATGTGTCGGTCGAAGTTAGCACCGGTGGCCTACACACGTACCACCGCATCGACCCCGGCTCGGAGTGCCCTGGCTCCCACGTCTTGTGTCTTGCGGTCCGCTGCGATCCGGCCTGCGTCCGGACTTCGCTGCCGCCTTTCTTGATCCTCAGATTGCCCCGACGCGTGACCCATGCAGGGAAGCGCAGACTGCCTACGGAGGTGTCGCATGCCAGTCGATGCAGCACTCGCAAAGGACGCGGGCCGCCCGCGCGGGCCGAGCGCGCTCGGCGCGGCGGAGGCGTGCCGAGAGGTCATTACTGCGTACTTTCACCTGAGCGACGCCGACGCCCTCGAACAACTCGGGGAGCTCTTCGCAGCCGACATGGAGCTCGGACATGGCACGAGCGGCGTACGAGGCCGGGCGGCGGCGGTCGAGTTCCTCCGCTCGCGCCGAGGCGCGCACCCTGGGCGCAGGACGCTGCACATTCTCGGGAGCATCCAGGTCCTCGTGCTTACGGAGCGGAACGCGTCGTCTGTGGCTGCCTTCTCCTTCCACGACTCCCTCAATTCAAGTAGGGAAGCGGGCGGGATGCGTCTGGTCGGGCTGTACGAATCGCACGACTCGTTCGTCCTTGAAGGCGACCGTTGGAAGCTCGCGAGCCACCGTGCCGTACCGGTGGGCATCGCACCGTAGCCGCCGGCCCGCACGGCAAGACCCGGCGCGAGCTACTCGGACCGTCGCATCCGGAGGCG
>JBKJTV010000338.1:0-6884 GCA_046589985.1 Candidatus Limnocylindria bacterium
GGTGCTGCGGCGCCGGCTCGTCATCGCGCTGCTCGCTCTGACGCTCCTCGCGGTCGTGCTCACGGCGTGGGGCTTCAGCCGCATCCCCACCCTCGCCGTGCGCGGCGTGCCGATCCCGGACGTGCAGGCGAAGCTCATCGCCTCGCAGCTGCTCATCCTGGTCATGTTCATGTTCAGCAACGTCCTCGCGCTCTCGGCGGTCTTCGTAGCGTCGCCCGCGCTCTCGGGCGATCTCGAATCGGGGATCGCGCTCGCGATGCTGTCCCGCCCGATCACGCGGGCGCAGTACGTGATCGGGAAGTGGCTTGGGCTCGCAGTCCTAGTGGTGGCCTACGCGCTCATCGCCGCGTCGCTCGAGCTGGTCGCCGTGAACGCGGTGGTCGGCTACGCGCCGCCGCGACCGCTCGAGTTCCTCGGCTTCCTCATCGCCGAAGGCCTCGTCCTGCTCACCTTCGGGCTCGTACTCAGCACGCGGCTCTCGGGCATGGTCGGCGGCGTCATCGCGCTCGTCCTCTTCGGGATGGCCTGGCTCGGCGGGATCGTCGGCGGCCTCGGGGCGGCGTTCGACAACGAGCTCATCGAGCGGGTCGGCACCGCGACGAAGCTCATCCTTCCGACCGACGGGCTCTGGCGCGGGGCCGTCTACACGCTCGAGCCCGCCGCGCTGCTCGCGGTCGCGGCCGGCACCGGACCGGCATTCGCAGCGAACCCCTTCTACGCGCCGGCGCCACCCCCGCTCCCCTACCTCGTGTGGTGCGCTGCCTGGATCTTCGGGATGCTCGCGCTCGCGATCTGGAGCTTCTCCCACCGGGAGGTCTAGCGGGGCACGCCGCTAGGATGGTCGGGATCTCACGGCGTTGGAGGGCGGCGATGCACAGCAGGATCTTCACGACTTTCGCGATCGGTCTCTCGCTCCTGATCGCCGCCTGCGGCGGCGGCACGGGCGGAGGCGCAGGCACCGCCGCTCCGTCGGCTGCCCCAGCGAGCGCCGCGCCGAAGGCGGACCTCAAGGTCGGGCTCGCCATCTCGCTCACCGGTGCAGCCAACACGTTCGGGCCGTCGCAGCAGAAGGGCGCGGAGCTCGCGGTCGAAGAGGTCAACAAGGCCGGCGGGATCGACGGAGCGAAGCTCCAGCTCCTCATCCAGGACGACGCCTCGACCCGTGATCAGGGCATCACCGCATTCCGTAAGTTCATCAACGAGGACAAGGTGGCTGCGATCATCGGGCCGACCCTGTCAGGGACCGCTGCGGGTGCCCACCCGGTCGCGCAGGCGGCCGGCGTGCCGACCGTCGCGATCTCGAACACCGGCATCGGCATCGTCGGCAAGTGCGAGTACGGTCCGTGCGACTGGATCTTCCGCGCCTCGCTCGGCGAGGAGACGGCCGTCCCGGAAACGGTGAAGGCCGCGAAGTCCAAGCTCGGCCTGAAGAAGGTCGTGATCCTCTACGCGAGCGACGCGAAGTTCGAGTCGGACGGTCTCATCATCTTCAAGAAGGCCCTCGCCGCCGAGGGCGTGACCGTGGCGAAGGAGATCGCATACACGACCAAGGACGTCGACTTCGCGCCGTTCGTGACCCAGGCGAAGGCCGAGAGCCCGGACGCGATCGTGGCATCGTCGCTCGCCGTGGCCGCCGGCAAGATCCTCCTCGAGGTGCAGAAGCAGATGCCGGGCGTGCGCGTGATCGGCGGGAACGGCCTCAACTCCGCAGCGCTCCTCACGAACGCCGCGGCATCGCTCATCGTCGTCGGGACCGCCTGGTCGAAGGCCAGCAGCGAGAAGCCCAACACGGACTTCGTCGCGGCGTACAAGGCGAAGCACTCCGCCGATCCTGACCAGTTCGCGGCACAGGCCTACACCGGCGTGAAGGTCCTTGCCGAGGCGATGAAGAAGTCCGGCGACCCGACGGACAAGGCGAAGCTGCGAAAGGCGCTCGAGGGAGTGAAGGACCTGCCGACGCCGCTCGGCGCGTTCTCCTTCACTGCCGACCACGACGTGAAGCAGCCGGTGTTCGTCATGACCGTGAAGGACGGGCAGTTCTCGCCGTTCCAGTGAGCGGCGGGGCTGCGCCCCGGGCGTGATCGAGCAACTCTATAACGCGATCTTCATCGGTAGCATCTACGCGCTCTTCGCCGTGGGCTTCGCGCTCGTCTTCAGCGTCCTCGACATCCTGAACCTCGCCCACCCGGCGGTCTTCATGCTGGGCGCGTTCACCGCGCTCTTCTGCGTCGAGACGCTCGGCCTGCCGCTCGCAGCGGCGGTCGTCGTGGCCTTCGTCGTCACCGGACTCGTCGGCGTGCTGCTGGACCGGGTCGCCTTCGCGCCGCTGCGGGCGCGGAACGCGCCCCCGCTCACCGCGATGATCTCGAGCCTTGGCGTGGCGCTCATCGTCGTGCGACTCATCGAGCTTCGCTACGGCCCTGACTTCGTCTCGTTCCCGGCCGGCGCGCTGCCGGCGCTCACCGTGCGGGCGGGCGACCTGGTGCTGGACGGGATCCGGATCGGCATCATCGCGCTCTCCATCTCGCTCATGGTCGGGCTCACCTACGTCGTGCGACGCACGAAGCTCGGGCGCGACGTCCGCGCTCTCGCTGAGAACCCGCGCGCCGCACGGATCCTCGGCGTGGACATCGACCGGACCGTCGGCGCGATCTTCTTCATCTCGTCCGGCCTCGGCGGCGTCGCAGGCGTCCTGCTCGCGATCGCGTACAACTCGATGGACGCGAAGATGGGCCTGCCGCTCGAGCTGAAGGCCTTCACCGTCATGGTGGTCGGCGGCATGGGGAGCCTGCCGGGTGCCGTGCTCGGCGCGTACATCCTTGGCCTCGGCGAGGTCGCGAGCCTCGTGTTCCTGCCGACCGAGCTGCGCGACGCGTTCGCCTTCGGACTCCTGTTCCTCATCCTCGTCGTGCGGCCGAACGGTCTGCTCGGGCGGAAGGACCCCGACCGCATCTAGAGGTGGAAGGTCTCCAGGATTTCCTGCGCGCCTACTCCACCGCGATCGGGACGGTCGGGATCAACGCGCTGCTCGCGCTGTCCGTGTGGGTGACGCTCTATGCCGGTCAGCTCACGCTCGGCAACGCGGCGTTCATGGGCGTCGGCGCGTACACCGCCGCGCTTCTCGGCATGCGTGCCGGCGTCCCGTTCCCGGTCTCACTCGCGATCGGTGCGGCGGCGGCCGCTGTGCTCGCGATCCCGCTCGGTCTCACCGTCTTCCGGCTGCGCGGCGTCTATCTCGCGATCGCGACGATCGGCTTCGGCGAGGTCGTGCGGGTCGTGCTCCTGGCGACGCCGATCACTGGCAAAGGGCTCGGCCTGAACGGCATCCCTCCCACCACCGAGATCTGGCACATCTTCACTGCGCTGGCGGTCGTCGCCTACGTGCTCGCGCGCGTCCAGGGCTCCACCGTCGGCCGCGCCTGGGCCGCGATCCGTGAGGACGAGCTCGCCGCGGCAAGCCAGGGCGTGCCGGTCCGTCGCTACAAGCTCTACGCCTTCGTGACCGGCGCGGTCATCGCCGGTCTCGCTGGCGGCCTCTCCGCGCACCTCAACTTCTCGATCGAGCCGGGAGATTTCGCGTTCACGCGAGCGGTCCAGATCCTCGTCTTTGCCGTTGTCGGCGGCATCCCGAACGTGTTCGGTCCGATCCTCGGCGCCACGCTGCTCACCGCGCTGCCGGAGTTCCTGCGCCCGCTGCGCGACTACCGCGACATCCTGCAGGGCGCCATCCTCATCTTCGTCATCATCTACCTGCCGCGCGGGCTGGTCACGGTGTTCCAGCTGCGACGCACCCGACAGCTGCGCCGGGTCGGGGCCGCCGATGTTGCTTGAGGCCACCGGGCTTTCGAAGCGCTTCGGCGGCGTGCACGCGGTGGAGCAGGTCGATCTCGCGCTCGACGCGGGTCAGGCGGTCGGGCTCATCGGGCCGAACGGCGCGGGCAAGACGACGCTCATCAACGTGCTGTCGGGACACCTGCATGCGGACGCCGGCCGGACCCGCTTCCGAGGGGAGGATGTCACCGGATCGCAGCCGCACGAGCTCGCCCGCCGCGGCATCGCCCGGACCTTCCAGGGGATCCGGCTCTTCCGCGGCCTCACCGTCCTCGAGAACGTCCTCGTCGGACGCCATTCGAAGATGCGACCCGACGTGTTCGCTGCGCTCATCCCGTTCCGGCGCGGGCGCACAACGACCGATGAGGCTCGGGCTCTCGCGCTGCTCGAACGCGTCGGGCTGGCGGCGCGCGCGGGATCCCTCGCCGGAGCGCTGCCGTACGGGGATCAGCGGCGGCTCGAGATCGTGCGCGCGCTCGCGGCTGAGCCGGCCGTCCTGATCCTCGACGAGCCTGCGGCCGGGATGAACGCGACGGAGTCGGCCGCGCTGCGTGTCCTCATGCGCAGCCTCGTGTCGGATGGCCTCGCGATCGTCCTCATCGAGCACGACGTGCGGCTTGTCATGGGCACCTGCGAGCGCGTTGCGGTGCTCAACTTCGGCCGCAAGATCGCCGAAGGCACTCCGTCGGAGATCCAGGGCGATCCCGCCGTGCGCGAGGCGTACCTTGGCGCAGAGCTGGACTGATGCTCACGGTCGAGGGTCTCCGAGTGCGTTACGGCCTGGTCGAGGCCGTACACGGCATCTCGTTCGAGGTCCGCCCAGGCGAGGTCGTGGCCCTCATCGGCGCGAACGGCGCAGGAAAGTCGAGCACGCTCGCCGCGATCTCGGGCCTGGTGCGCCCGGCCGCGGGCCGCATCCTCCTCGACGGACGCGATCTGGCTGGCGCGCGGTCGCACGACATCGTCCGCGCTGGCGTCATCCAGGTCCCGGAGGGGCGCGAGATCCTCGCCCGCATGAGCGTCGAAGAAAACCTCTTCATGGGCCGCGATGCCGGTGCGGGGTCCGGCCACGGCGAGATCGAAGAGGCGTACGCGCGCTTCCCGGTCCTCGGCGACCGGCGGGGCGTCCCGGCCGGCAACCTCTCCGGCGGCGAGCAGCAGATGCTCGCCATCGCGCGCGCGCTCCTCGCGCGTCCAAGGGTGCTGCTGCTCGACGAGCCGTCACTCGGCCTCGCCCCGAAGATGGTCGCGACGATCTTCGAGGTCCTCGCCAGCCTGCGCGAGGCCGGGACAACGATGCTGCTCGTCGAACAGAACGCGCTGCGAGCGTTGCGGCTGGCCGACCGCGCCTACGTGATGGACCTCGGTGTGCTCACGCTGTCGGGCACTGGCGCGGAGCTCCTACGCGACGACGCTGTCGCCCGCGCGTACCTGGGCGCGTAGCCAAATTGGGCGCGCACCTGGTCCTGGTGAAGCACTCGCACGTCGACGTCGTGCCCGGACACCCGCCACGCACCTGGGAGCTCTCCGTGGAGGGCCGGCGCCGCGCCGTCCTCCTCGCGGAGCGGCTCGCGGACTTCCACCCGGCCCGCGTCGTCTCGAGCGTCGAGCCGAAGGCGGTCGAGACGGCGGAGATCGTGGCGCAGCGGCTCGGCGTGCCCGCGGTCACCGCGCCGGCTCTCCACGAGCATGAACGGGAGACGGCGCCGTTCCTCGGCGCGGAGGCCTTCGCGGCCGCGATGGCGTGGTTGTTCGACGAGCCGGACAAGGTCGTGTTCGGCGAGGAGAGCGCGGACGCCGCGGGCGACCGGTTCGCAGCGGCTGTCGACGCGCTCGCCGCCGGCGAGGGCGACCAAATCATCGTCGCGCACGGGACCGTCATCGCGCTGTACGTATCACGCGTTGCCGGGATCGATCCGTACTCGCTGTGGCAGTCGCTCGAGCTGCCGTCGTACGTGGTGCTGACGCAGGGCGCTCGCAAGCGGGTCGAGATCGTGATGAGCGTGACCGACACGCGTGAGACAATGGAGCAATGAACACCATCAAGACCGTCTTCCTCCTCACCGTCCTTACCCTCCTGCTCGTCCTCGGCGGACGGCTGCTCTTCGGCCAGGGCGGCATGCTCATCGCGCTCGGGATCTCCGTCGTCATGAACGTCTCCGCGTACTGGTTCAGTGACAAGATCGCGCTCCGCATGACCGGCGCGAAGCCCGTCACGGAAGCCGAGGCACCCGATCTGTACCGGATCGTGTCGCGTCTGGCCCAGAAGGCCGGGCTCCCGATGCCGCGCCTCTTCGTCATGGACCAGGCCGCTCCGAACGCGTTCGCAACGGGACGCGATCCTGCGCACGGAGTCGTGGCCGTGACCTCCGGCATCCTCGAGATCGTGAACGAGCGCGAGCTGACGGCGGTCCTCGCCCACGAGCTCGGTCACGTGCGCAACCGCGACACCCTGGTCATGGCTGCGGTCGCGTCGATCGCCGGCGCGATCGCCTACCTCGCGCAGATGGCGCAGTTCTCGATGTTCTTCGGCGGCCGCGGCGACGACGACGACAACGGCGGGGTGGGGATCGTCGGCATGATCGCCGCGATGATCCTGCTGCCGATCGCCGCGACCATCGTCCAGCTCGCGGTGAGCCGCTCGCGGGAGTTCGGCGCGGACGACACCGGCGCGGAGGTCTCGGGTGACCCGCTGGCGCTTGCCTCGGCCCTGCGGAAGATGGAGGCGCACTCGAAGCAGATCCCGCTTCGGGTGAGCCCCTCGGCGAGCCACCTGTTCATCGTCCAGCCGCTCCTGCCCGGAGGCTTCACGCGGCTCTTCTCGACGCACCCGCCGATCGAGGAGCGCGTCGCACGCCTCGAGCGCATGGCCGGGAGCTACCTGGCGCAGCGCTAGCGTTCACTGACGGACAAGAAGAGACCGCCGGCCCCTCGACAGGGCCGGCGGTCTCTCTTCAAAGCCTGGTGCGCTAGCCCAGGAAGGACGTCGCGAGGTCGAGGAACGAGCGCGTGTTCGTGTTCACATTGATGATGCGCGGGCCGGCGTAGAAGAC
>JBKJTV010000099.1:0-4509 GCA_046589985.1 Candidatus Limnocylindria bacterium
GAACGCGAGTCATGACCGCGGCGCGCGAGTCGACCTCACGAGATCGCCGTGGAAGCCCGCGAACTATAACCCCGCCCAACATCGTGCGGGAAAAGCGGAAGATGCACATCCATCGACATCCGGTAGCCGCGCGCGGCTGCTAGACTTTCTCATACCGGCAGGCGCTGCCACACTCCGTTTTGATGCATCCGTCCTTCTAGGGCGAAGAAGGGAACTCGATCGTGAAGCGCACGTATCAGCCGAAGACGCGCAGGCGCGCGCGCGTCCATGGTTTCCGCGAACGCATGAAGACGACGGGAGGACGCAGGGTCCTCGCCACTCGTCGCGCGCGCGGACGCAAGCGTCTCACCGTCGTCTAGCGACGGTGGTCAACGCCGCACGGTTGCGGCGCACGAAGGACATCGCAGCCGTCCGGACCAGGGGAGCGGTGCGGAGCGATCCGCACTTCACGCTGCGATCCTTGCCGAACGACGCCGGTGGCCTGCGTGTCGCCGTATCGACCACCCGGGAACTTCGCCCGGCCGTGCGTCGCAATCGCGCTCGCCGGCGGCTGCGCGAGGCGGTCCGCCTCGAGATCCAGGCTCGCCGGATCACTCCTTCGGTCGACCTCGTCCTTGCGGCGCGGAAGCCTTCTCACGACGCTCCCGTCGCGGTCCTGCGCGCGGCCGTCGCGAAGGCGCTCGACGGGGTCTTTCGCTCGTGAAAGGCGTCGTTCTTGCGGCGCTCCGTGGCTACAAGCGCCACGTGAGCCCGCTTCTGCCGCCGGCCTGCCGGTACATACCGACCTGCTCCGAGTACGCGGTGGAGGCCGTCGAGCGCCATGGCGTCCTCCGGGGCTCGGGCCTCGCGCTGAAGCGGGTCCTCTCGTGCAATCCCTTCAGCCGCGGCGGCTACGACCCGGTGCGGTGAAAAGATGCCCATAACCGAGATCTGGAACTTCCTCCTCGTACATCCGCTCATCTCGCTGCTCGTGTTCGCCTATGGGCTCTTCCGCGACTTCGGCTTCGCGATCGTCGTCGTGACGGTCGGGATCCGTCTCCTGCTCTACCCGCTGTTCGTGGCGCAGATCCGCTCGCAGCGCGTCATGCAGGAGATCGGTCCGGCCATGAACGAGATCCGTGCGAAATACGGAAAGGACCGGCAGAAGGTCACCGAAGAGCAGATGAAGCTCTACAAGGAGCGCGGCTATAACCCTGCCTCGGGCTGCCTGCCGCTCGTCGTGCAGATGCCGATCCTCTTCGCCATGTACGCGGCGTTCCTGCAGGCCCCAGACCTCACCGGCACGCTGCTCGACGGCATCCTCTGGCCCTTCGTGCCGAATCCCGTCGAGTCCGGCCAGAAACTCGACCTCGCCGCGCACTGGCTGCCCTGGATCACCGATGGGCTCGGTCAGCCCGACCCGCTGCGCGTCCTGCCGATCCTCGCGGGCGTGACGCAGCTCATCTCGTCGGTCATGGCGATGCCGGCGCAGCAGCAAAAGGTCACGGATCCGCAGGCGAAGATGATGCAGTCGATGGCCTACTACTTTCCGCTCATCACGGTGGTCATCGCGTGGTCGCTGCCCGCCGGCCTCTCGCTCTACTGGGTCGCGACGACGCTCTTCCAGATCGCGCAGCAGTACGTCGTCACCGGGTGGGGCCAGCTCGCGAAGTGGCTGCCCCTCCTCCACGCGATACCAACACCGGCCGACAAGACCCTCGCCAAGCGACAGCAGGCCGCGGTCGTCGAAGCGAACGCCGACATGAAGGCGAGTGGCGCGAAGCCGTCCAATGGGGGTTCGGTCGGCGAGGGCGCGGCTGGCGGGACCGGGAACGCGTCCGCTGCCCAGTCCCGGCACACCGGTCCGCGCGATAAGCAGAGATCGAGCGACCGCAAGAAGCGGAGGAGATAGCCATGCCGCTGCGTGGTGAGGAGTTCATAGGACGGACCGTCGAGGAGGCGATCGAGCGGGGACTGCATCAGCTCGGGCGCAGGCGCGCGGACGTCGACATCGAGATCCTGGAGCGCGGCAAGCCCGCCAACATGCTCGGCCTCGGTGGCGAGGATGCTCGCGTGATGTTGTCCTTCGATGAGACCGTGCGCGAGCCCGAGCCCGTCGTGGACGAGGCCGAGGTCCCGCGCCGACCTGACGCGCGGCGCGGCGACGAGGGCCCGGATGAAGCCGCGCCCGCGTACGAGGAGCTTGCCGCCGGCGTGGCGACCCTCAGCGAGCTCCTCGAGAAGATGGGCGTCCAAGCGGACGTCGAGATCTCCGCGGAGAAGGACCGCGAGAGTCTGGAGGTGGCCGGACCCGACCTCGGCGCGCTCATTGGCCGAGGCGGCGAGAACCTCGTGGCGCTCCAGCAGATCGTCTCTGCGATCACGTCGCGCAAGGTCGGTCGAACGGTGCACGTTCCCGTCGACGTCGAGGGCTATCGCCATCGTCGCGAGGATCAGCTTCGCGAGGTCGCCGTGCGCGTCGCATCGCGCGTGCGCACGTCGGGACAGGCGGTGACGCTCGAGCCGATGCTCGCGTATGAGCGGCGCATCGTGCACCTCGCGGTGCAGGAGCAGCCGGGCATCCGTACCGAATCGGTCGGTATCGAGCCGAACCGGCGCGTCGTCATCAGCTCGACCGCTCCCGGCGCCCGCGGGCCCGTCCCGGCCGCTCCGTTCCGGCAGCCGGCGCCGGGTGCCTTCCGGCCGCGTCCGGGAGGTGCGCCTGGCGGCGCGGCGCCCTATGGACCGCGTCGCGACTTCGGGCCACGGCCAGGCGGCTTCCGTCCGCGTCCGGGAGGGCCGGCGGGGCCTGGAGACCGGACCCGCTAGCTGGACGGCAACTGGGCGCCCGAGCGCGTCCGGCGGAACTTCCGTATCGACGTATTCGCCGGGGCCTGCGCCGGGATCTATCTCGCGGTCCTCCTTGCGTTCATGCCCGTCGTCGTCCGCCGGGCCGGCGGATCGGCGCTCGATGTCGCACTCGTCGTGGCCGGGCCGTTCATCGGGCACCTTCTCTCGCCGCTCTTTGCTTACATCTTCACGGGGCGCGACCGGGTCAAGGTCGTTGCCGGGACCGTCTTCGTCGCACGCACGGTCTTCATCTGTGGCGTCCTCGCTGCGACGACGCCCCTGCTCTTCGCACTCACGACGGTCACCTTCTGGATCATCACCATCGCGAACGTCGCGTCCTACACATCGCTCATGGGCGCGATCTATCCCCCGCGGGAGCGCGGCCAGGCGATGGGGAAAGTGCGCATGGGCTTCTCGATCGCGAGCATCGCGTCCGCCGCGCTGGCCGGCTCGTTCATCGATGTCGTCCCGGCCGGCTGGGTCTTTGCCGCGGCGGCCCTCATCTCGATGCCGGGGGCGATCGCGTTCTTCTTCATGCGCACCGATGCGCCGGAGACGCCGGAGCAGAGACGTCCCACTGGCGCGATCGCCCGCGACATCTGGCGCGACGTGCGCTACCGGAAGCTCCTCACGTCGTTCGTGGTGTTCGGGATCGGAAACCTTGGGAACGCGGCGATGATCCCGCTCCTCCTCGTCGACAAGTTCCACGCGCCCTCCGAGTTCATCGGCGCGTATGCAGCCGTCCAGTCGGCCACCGCGATCGTCGCGTACTGGGTCTGGGGCCGCGTGCTCGACCGCGGGCGCTCATCCGTCGTCTGGAGCGCGCGGAACAGCGCCCTCACGATGCTCATCCCGATCGGCTATCTCCTCGCACCGAACGTCTGGGCGCTCCTGCCCATCGCCGTCATCGCCGGGATCGCGATCGCCGGCGGCGAGCTCACCTACCACCTGAACGTCATGCAGCTCGCGCCGCGCGGACGGGTCATGGAGTACGCCACGGCGAATTCATTCCTCCTCGGCGTGCGCGGAACGATCGCGCCGTTCCTCTTCTCCGCGCTGCTCGGCATCTTCCCGGTGCCGGTGGTCATGGTCATGGGCCTGGGCTTCATGTCAGCCGGGCTCGTGCTCATGGCGCGGCTCGTGCGCCTGCCGGATACCGTGGCGACGCCGACCACGATCGGCGCCTGATCCCGAAGGCGCATCCGATACAATGAACCCGTCCGCCTGAGGACACACGGGGATGCGTGGTTTCGACAGGGCAGGCGAACGTTCCGCTGCGAGCCGAGGTACGCCGTTCTTCCTCGCAAATCCGAACGGCAGCCAGATAACTGGCACAAACTCTTACGCCCTCGCTGCCTAGTCAGTGAGCGTCCTCCCGGACTCCCCTCCGCGGACCGGGAAGGACGAAAAAGCGGAGGTGCGGTCCGCCGATCGGTCGGTGAGCGGATCTAAGACCACTGGCCTGGCGGGACCGGAAGCGCGTCGGTACGCGTCCGGGACCGTGAGAAAAATAAAGCGCCGACCACGCTCGTAGACGCGGAACGCTCAAGGGCCTTGGACGGGGAGTTCGACCCTCCCCCATCTCCACAGTTGCGGAGGCGCGCTGGCGCGCCTGAGCCCGAAGGCTGGAAGTGGCGGGAAGTGAAAGCTCCCGGCCACTTCTCAGCGAGGTGATTGGTC
>JBKJTV010000291.1:0-5704 GCA_046589985.1 Candidatus Limnocylindria bacterium
ACGACTACCAGGTGATCATCCCCCAGGCGCCACTCGCGATCGGAACGAGCTATCACGTTCGCTTCGACATCACCGTCGGCGGCCGCTACGTCACGAACGAGTGGGACTTCACCACCGCGGGCGGCTCGGGTGGCGGCGCGATCGTCCCGCCGGCACCGCCTGTTCTCAGCTACAACTCCGGCTTCCTCGACCAGACCGCGTGGCCGACCCTCGCCCCCGGCACCTCGACGTCGGTGACGGTCCGGTTCAGGAACACCGGCACCGCGTCGTGGGTCCGCGGCGTGGTCGGGAAGCAGGCGAACCTCGGCATCAACGGCGATACGAAGTCATTCGCCGCGCTCGGCATGTCCGTCGACTGGCTCTCTGCGGACCGTGTCGCGACCACGCAGGAGGCGACCGTCGCTCCCGGCGGCATCGGCACGTTCACCTTCACGGTGCGCGCGCCCCTGGTGACCGGCGAGTACCGCATCCCACTGCGGCCTGTCGTCGACGGCGTCCAATGGATGCAGGATCAGGGCGTCTTCCTCGTCGTGAAGAGCGACGTCGGCTACCACGGGAAGTGGATCTCGCAGTCGCCCTACCCGACGCTCAGCCCCGGACAGGTCAGCGAGCCGCTCACCATCAGCTTCGCGAACACCGGCGGCGCGACGTGGACCCGCGGGACCTTTGGCAAGCAAGTGAACCTCGGGATCAACGGCGATGACCGGACCTGGTCATCGCTCGGTGTCGGCTGGCCGAGCCCGGATCGCGTCGCGGTCCAGGACCAGGCTTCCGTCCCGCCCGGAGCGCTCGGGACCTTCACGTTCCGTGTGAAAGCCCCGCTGACGCCCGGCGTCTACTCGATCCACCTCCGGCCCGTCGCCGACGGCACCGTCTGGCTCGAGGACTACGGAGTGTTCCTCTACATCACCGTTCGCTAGGGTCTCATCTCGCGACCGCAAGGCACCCGGCGTTATCGCGGGCTAGGCGTCGGTGAAGACCACCTCGAAGGACTCTTTGTCTTTCGGACAGACGATCGAGGCGGCATAGGGCGGATTCGGTGGGACGTCGAGATGCTCGCGCGTCACGTGGCGCGAGCCGACCTTGGTGCCGCAGAACGGGCAGCCCACCTGGTAGTCGATGAAGTCGATCCGCGACGCCGTGATGCGCCGCTTCGCGATGTCCGCCTTCACGAGCCGTAGTCTAGGTGCGATGGAGCAACGGCCGAAGGGGCGCACGAAGGTCGCGACCGAGACTGCGGCGCTAAAGGTCGGCGACCCTGCGCCGGACTTCGAGCTCGCCGGGCACGACGGCCGCCAGGTCTCCCTGGCTGGACTCCGCGGGAAGAAGGTCGTCCTCGCGTTCCTCCCGTTCGCGTTCAGCGGCACCTGAAGTGCTGAAGCGCCCGCGTTGAACGCCCTGCAGGGGCGGTTCGCGGGTGGTGGTGCCCAGGTCGTGGGCATCTCATGCGATTCGAGGCACACGCTGAGGGCCTGGGCGGAATCGCTCGATGGCATCGACTATCCGTTGTGCTCGGACTACTGGCCGCATGGGAAGGTCTCGAGCGCGTATGGGGTGTTCAACGCGGTGCTCGGCCGCCCCGAGCGCGCCATCATCGTCATCGACGCGCAGGGCATCGTCCGCTACATCGATGTGCACACGCTTCGTGAGGTGCCGGACGAGACGGAGATCGAGGACGAGGTCCGCAAGCTCGACGGCTAGCGCGCATCGCTAGCGCGTCGGGATGAGGTAGGCCTTGCCCTCGCCTTCGACAGTGAAGCGCACGAGATCGCCCTCGCGAGCGCCGGGCAGGGTGTCGCCGCGCACGAGGATCGCGCCCGCGCCGCAGTCCATGGACACGGTCTCACCGACGCTGCTCACGGTGCCCTCGACGGTCGCGCCGGGGCACACGAGATCTCCGGCGACGCCCGGCGCGGAGCCGGCAGCGACGTCGCGCGCGGCGTACTCGATCGCCATGGTCACGCGATCGCCGATCGCGAGACGCGCCCTGCGCGCGGCACCGGTCGCATCGCGCCCGCGGAGGTCGAGACGCTCGCCGAGCTCCCCGACGCGGATGGTGATGAGCAGATCGCCGCGCGTGCCGTCGAGGGCGACCACGACGCCGCGCAGCGCCTGCCGGCGCCACTTCTCGATAAAGGCGAGCTGCTCGAAGTCCATCACGCGCGTGGCACGATAGCCGCGTGATGCGTGCCGCGTTCTTCGACGTCGGCGACACGCTCGTCGACGAGCGGCGCTCGCGGGCCGTTCTCGATGCGGCCTCGCGGGAGCGCCTGGTCGCCGCCCTCGGCGAACGCGATTGGTATGACCGCTTTGTCGCCGCGCGCCACGGTGGGGACGATGAAGATCCGGTACCGCAGGACACCTTGCGCTGGATCGCGGACTGGCTGCGTGGTGAGAGGATCGCCGCCGACGGCATCGACGTCGAGGTCATCCGGAACGCCATGGTGGTGCCCTTCGAAGGGATCGGCATGCTCACGCCCGGCGCGGCTGCTGCGCTCCGCTGGTGCAAGGCCCGTCGCCTGCGGGTGATCCTCGTCTCGAACACGCTCTGGCGCGGCGATGCGGATGCCCTGGAGGATTGGCGCCGCTTGGGGCTTGCTGAGATCATCGATGGCGCTGTCACCTCGCACAGCGTTGGCTGGCGGAAGCCGCACCCGGCGATGTTCCGGCGCGCTCTGGAGCTTGCCCGGTGCGCACCAGCCGAAGCCTTCATGGTCGGCGACCGGCTGCGGGCTGACGTGTGGGGCGCGCAGCAGGTCGGGCTCCGCGCGGTGTGGCGCAAGCCGAAGAGCGGCGTCCCGCAGTCCAAGATCATGGTCACTCCGGACGCGGTCGTCGACGAGCTCACCGAGCTACCTGCCGCGGTCGCAGGATGGGTCTCCTGATCCCGGCGGAAGGTCGTGAGGCACTGGTGCGGGCGCTCGAGCGCTCCGGTATCCGCGACCGGCGCGTGCTGCAGGCAATCGCCCGCGTGCCGCGCGAGCGCTTCGTCCCCGAATCGCTTGCGTCGAGCGCGTACGAGGATCGCGCGCTCCCGATCGGCGAGGCGCAGACCATCTCGCAGCCATACGTCGTGGCGCGGATGACGGAGCTCCTCGATCCGCAGCCCGGCGATCACGTGCTCGAGGTCGGCGGTGGCTCCGGCTACCAGGCCGCGGTGCTCGCGGAGCTCGTACACGACGTCGTGAGCGTCGAGCTGCAGCCGGCGCTCGCCGCAGCGGCGGCCGCGCGTCTCGCCGTGCTCGGCTACACGAACGTGCGGGTCGTGCATGGTGACGCCTCCAGAGGCTTCCCGGAGGCGGCCCCGTACGACAAGATCCTCGTCGCGGCAGCGGCGCCCTCGATCCACCCGGACCTCGCCGCCGAGTGCGCGCCCCACGGACGCATCGTCGCGCCGATCGGGCCGCGGGACGCGCAGGTGCTTATCGTGCGTCACGGCGACGGACGCATCGAGCGCGCGGATGCTGTCGGATTCGTCCCACTGCTCGGCGAGGGAGGTTTCACCGAATGAGCGCGATCCTCTTCGCCGGCGGCCGCATCCACACCGGCACGGGCACCTCCGCCGAGGCCCTCCTCGCGCGCGACGGGCGGGTCGCGTCCGTTGGCCGCCTGGCAGACGTCACGCGTGAGGCCGGACGAGCCGAGCGTGTCGATCTCAACGGCGGACTCATGGTGCCGGGTTGGACCGACTGCCACGTCCACTTCATGTGGTGGGCGATCCAGATGGGGCAGGTCGATCTCCGTGACGCGGCGACGCCCGAGGAGGCGCTTGCGCGCATCGAGGAGCGTGCGCGGACGTTGCCAACGGAGGCCTGGCTCGTCGGCGGTCGCTTCGACAAGAACCGCTGGGGCCGGTGGCCGACGGCCGCCGAGCTCGATCGCGCGACGGGCGGCCGGCCCACCGCGCTCCGCAGCCGCGACGGCCACTCGAGGTGGCTGAACACGGCCGCACTCCGCGCGGCGGGGATCGACGCGACGACGGCGTCTCCCGCGGGCGGCGAGATCGTGCGTGATGAGCGAGGGCTGCCGACAGGCATCCTCAAGGAGAACGCGAACTGGCTCATCGAGTCGGTCTCCCCCGAGCCCTCGCCCGAGGAATGCCTCGCGGCGCTGCGACGAGGTCAGCTCGAGGCCTGGCGGCGCGGCATCACCGGGATCGAGGACCTCGAGGGGTCGAACGCGCGCGAGGCCTTCCGACTCCTGCACGAGAAGGGCGAGCTTGGCCTCCGCGTGGACATGGGCATCGCGCGGCTCGACCTGACGGCTGCGATCGCCGCCGGGCTGCGCACCGGCAGCGGCGACGACTGGCTTCGCACCGGGCACTGCAAGATCTTCACGGACGGAGCGCTCGGCTCGCAGACTGCCGCGCTCGAGGACCCGTACGAAGGGACCGACGCCAGCGGGATCCTCACCATCGATCCCGACGAGCTCGGGCGCGACGTGACGCGGGCGGCGGCAGCGGGCATCGCCGTCGCGATCCATGCGATCGGAGACCGCGCGGTCCGCATCGCGCTCGACGCGATCGAGCCCACGCGCCGCAGCGACCCGGAGCTGCGGCAGCGCATCGAGCACGTGCAGCTCGTCCGTGACGCCGACCTCGCGCGTTTCGGTCGTCTCGGGATCATCCCGTCGATGCAGCCGATCCACGCCACGAGCGACCGCGATCTGGTGGATCAGCACTGGGGCACCGAGCGCGCCCGTCGCGCGTATCCGTGGCGGACGCTCGCCTCGCATGGTGCGGTCCTCGCGTTCGGCTCGGACGCGCCCGTCGAGCCGATCGATCCCCTCCTCGGCATCTACGCCGCCGTCGCGCGCAAGCGTCCGGGCGACAGCGACCGGTGGCACCCGAGCGAGGCGCTCACCCTCGACGAAGCGCTCGCCGGCTACGCCGCGGGGGCCGCCTACGCAACAGGACGCGACCGCGACCGCGGGACGCTGGTCCCGGGCAGCTGGTGCGACGCGACGATCCTGGACCGCGATCTCGCTGCGATCGCGACCGATGACTGGCTTGGCGCTCGCGTGAGCGGCACCGTGACTGACGGTAGAGTGCGCCACGCGGAGGGGCTCGGTTGATCGAGAGCGAGCGACGAACGGCTTCGCCGCGAGCAGGGGCAGGGGCCCCTGGTCGCGTAGCGACAGTCCGCCAGCCTTGAGCGGCGCGCCGCGAGCTTGCGAGCGGCTCGCCTTTGACTAGTTCAGCGCCGGTCCTTCGCCGCTCGTCCGCAGGCGCAGGATGAGCTCACGCAGGAGGGCGTTCTCACGGTCGAGCAGCCGCACCTCCGAGCGCAGGCGCTCCTCCACCGTCAGCGCCTCGAGCAGCCGCTGCCGCTCGCGCGGCTCGATCGCCAGACCGGACGCGACGCGATACGCGACGTCACGCGGCGTCCCTTCGCGCACGTCCGCCGTCTCCGTCGCCTCGGTCCGCGGCTCGTTCGTCGCTGCGACGATCCCGTTGAGGTATTCGCTGAATCCATCGGCGGCGAGGTCCGCGAGCTGCTCCGAACCTGCGCCGTCGTCGTCGTCCAGCCAGCTCACGTGCGCAACGAGATACGGCTCCGCCTCGCTGTCGATCCTGGCGACACGGAAGCGGCGGATGCCGCGCACGACGATGAAGGAGCGGCCATCAGGGAGCGGGGAGTGGCCCACGATCGTGGCGGAGGTACCGACCTGGTGCGGCACGCCGACGCCGGTCTCGAACCCTTCC
>JBKJTV010000209.1:0-6419 GCA_046589985.1 Candidatus Limnocylindria bacterium
CTCATGCTCCAGGTCGCGGCCGCGGATCTTCCGGCGAACGTGGAGATCCGTTTCCTCGAACGCGGCGCAGACGCGCACGGCGTGCTCGGCCGCATCAGGCTCGAGCCGGAGGATCGCGCGAGCGGTCGCGCGCAGTTCACGATGGACGCGCCGTTCCCGCCGCAGGGTCGCGGCGAGCGCCGCGCGTATCGCGTCTGGGTGAGCGTCGAAGGCCCGCGTGGCGAGCGGCGCTCGCCGGAGGTCACGGTCGAGGTGAGCGGTGAGGCGGGCGGCCAGCGCGCCAGGCCGGTCGCGCCCTAAACGCTGCCCCGCGATGCGTCGACCTGCTCGACGACGCGGTCGAGCCCGCGGACTCCGCCGGGGGGCACCTCGCCGGCAAGGTGCAGGAACCGCAGCCCCGCACCGACCGCGCCGCCGTCGGCGATCGCGTGGTCGCCCACCATGAGCGTCTCCCCCGGCGCGACGCCGAGCTTCCCGCAGGCAGCCAGAAAGATGCGCGGATCCGGCTTTTCTGCGCCGACCTCGTACGAGTGCGTGAACGCGTCGACGAGCTCGCGAAGTCCCCTCGCCTCGAAGATCGGCGCGAGGTCGCGCGGCACGTTGCTCACGATGCCGATACGGAGGCCTTGCGCGCGAAGCGTACGCAGGGTCGGCTCGGTGTCCGCGTATGGGATCCAGCGGTCCGCAGACATGACGCGTTCGTAGAGGACGGTCGCGAGCCCGGGCGCGACCCGGTCCGCTCGTCCGAAGAGCGCGATCCAGGCCTTGCGATGGAGCTCGAGGGAGAGATCGCGGCCCTTCGCGAGCTCCTCCGGTGTTTTCCCGGCCGCCCAGATCTCATCCCACAGCGAGCGCGCCTCGTCGTAGGTCACCTTGGCACCCCGCTCTCTCGCGGCGTCGACGATGACGCGCGGCGCATCCGGACTCGAAAAGAGGGTGTCGCCCCAGTCGAACAGCACGGCCCGTATTGGTCTCACAGCAGGATTGTCGGCCGCTGCGCAGAATGGCGCACGTGAAGATCGCGATCCTCGGGGTCGGGCGCCTTGGAGCGTTCCACGCAAAGGTGCTGCGCGAGATGACGGAGGTCAGCGAGGTCCGCGTCTACGACGCCGACTTGGCGCGCGCGAAGGACGTCGGAGCCGCGCTCGGTGCGCGCCCGGTCTCGACCGTCGACGACGCGTTCGCCGGCGCCGACGCGGCCGTCATCGTGACGCCGACCGGCACGCATGCCGACCTCATCCACAAGTGCCTCGATCTCGGCCTGCCCGCGTTCTGCGAGAAGCCCATCTCGCTCGATCTCGCGTCGAGCCGCAAGGTCGTCGAGCACGTCGAGCAGAGCAAGGGGAAGGTCCAGATCGGCTTCCAGCGCCGCTTTGACGCGGGGTTCCGCGCGGCGCGCGACCTCGTGCGCGCGGGGACGCTCGGCACGGTCTACGGATTCGCGATGACGAGCCGCGACGCGCTGCCTCCACCCGACGCCTACATCAAGACGTCGGGCGGGCAGTTCCGCGATCAGCTCATCCACGACTTCGACGTCACGCGGTGGCTGTTCGGCGACGAGGTCGAGGAGATCACCGCACTCGGGTCGACGCACGGATTCGACCAGTACAAGGCGATGGATGACGTTTCGACAGCGGCGGTGCTCATGCGCCTTCGTGGTGGAGCGATCGGCTCGGCGAGTGCGGCGCGGCACAACGAGGCCGGCTACGACATTCGCGTCGAGGTCTACGCCGCAAAGGACACCGTCGCCATCGGCTGGGACCCGCGCACGCCGGTCCGGTCGGTCGAGCGTGACATGCCCGCACTCGCCGGCCCGCGCTACCCGTCGTTCTTCGTGCGCTTCGACGCCGCCTATCGCGCGGAGCTCGCCCACTTCCTGCGCTTCGCGCGCGGGGATGCCGTGAACCCCTGCACCGTTGCCGAGGCCCACGAGGCACTGCGGATCGCGGAGGCCGCCACGCTCTCCCTGCGCGAGCGCCGTCCGGTCCGGCTGGCGGAGATCGCTTGAGCGTCGAGGTCCGCTTCCTCGGCAGTGGCAATGCGTTCGCGGCGGGCGGTCGCGGGCACGCTTGCATCCTGGTGACGGCTCCCGAGGGCCGCATCCTCCTCGACTGCGGTGGCAGCTCGCTACCTGCGATCACGGGCGCGTGCGATCCGGGCACGATCGACGCGGTGGCGATCACCCACCTGCACGGTGACCACTTCGGCGGCCTGCCCTTCCTCGCGATGCAGCAGCAGTACGCCGGACGGACGAAGCCACTCGATGTCGGAGGTCCGCCGTCGCTCGGTGCGCGCTTCCTGGAGGTCGCGTCCGCGCTCTACGTGGACTATTTCGACAAGCCGTTCCCGTACGAGCTCAACTTCATCACGCTGCACGAGACCCCGAAGCGCCTCGGCCCGGCCGAGGTGACCGCGCACCCCGTGAACCACGTCCCGTCGTCCGAGCCCCACGGCCTCCGGGTCCGGATCGGCGGGAAGCTCATTGCCTACTCCGGTGACGCGGCCTGGAGCGACGCACTGCCGCGCCTCGCCGACGGCGCCGACCTGTTCATCTGCGAGGCGACGACGTACTCGACGCACGATCCCGTGCATCTGAGCGCGAAGGAGCTCGTCGCGCACCGCAGCGAGCTCCGCGCGAAGCGCATCGTGCTCACTCACCTTGGCGCGGAGTCGCTCGCGAACGTTGCGTCGCTCGGTATCGAGCATTCCGTGGACGGGCTGACGCTCGAGATCTAGAGGTGTGACGCCGGAGCCGAGGCGGCGCGCTGGAGGGCGGGTCTGAGCCGGCCGCAGCCGGCGAAGGCGTCGAAACGCAGTGCGACCCGAGCGGTGATGAAGCCCGCCCGCGCTGCGCGCCACCTCGGCTCCGGCGCTGGCCACGAGGCGGCTAGACGGCGATGAGGTGTGCGCGCTCCGGGCGCAGCATGAGCGCGACCGGACCCTCGAACGCGACGCCGGCGCCCGGGTCCGCCTGGTCGACGATCCACTCGCGGCCGTCGACCGTGACCCAGTAGCGCATGAGATCGCCGAGGAACGCGCGCCGCGCGATGGTGCCGACGAGCGGGACCATGCCCTGCGCGGCGACGCCGGCCGAGGCGAGCCAGAGCGCCTCGGGCCGCACGCAGAGTCGTACGTCCTGGCCTTCGCGGACGCTCACGCCGTCGGGCACGCGTACGGGGACGCGCGCGTCGCCGAACGCGAGGACGGCGCTCCCGTCGCGGACGTCCAGCGCGGTCGCGGGCACGAGGTTCACCGCACCGACGAAGTCGGCGAGGAACTCGGTCTTCGGGTGGTAGTAGATCTCCCACGGTGTCCCGGCCTGCTCGACGCGGCCTTGGTTCATGACCGCGATCCAGTCGGAGAGGGAGAGCGCCTCATCCTGATCGTGTGTGACGTAGATGAAGGTCATCTTCAGTTGCTGTTGGAGCTCGCGCATCTCCCAGCGCAGCGACTCGCGGAGCTTCGCGTCGAGGTTGGAGAGCGGCTCGTCGAGGAGCAGTATCTCCGGCCGGACGACGAGCGCACGGCCCACGGCGACCCGCTGCTGCTGCCCGCCGGAGAGCTGGTTCGGCCAGCGGCCGCCGAGCCCGCTGAGCCCGACGAACTCGAGCGTCTCGTCGACGCGCCGCTCGCGCTCCTTGCCCGACACGCCCTGGACCCGCAGCCCGTAGCCCACGTTGTCCTTCACGGTCATGTGCGGGAACAGCGCGTAATCCTGGAAGACCATCGCGGTACCCCGCCGGTGCGCCGGCAGCTCGTTGATCCGCTTCCCACCGAGGATGATGTCGCCCTCGTCGGGGTCGTAGAAACCCGCGATCATCCGGAGCGTCGTCGTCTTGCCGCAGCCGGAGGGCCCGAGGAGTGTCGCGAAGGAGCCGCGCGGGACCTCGAACGAGACGTCGTCGACCGCCTTCGCCTGGCCGAAGCGCTTCGTGATGTGATCGACGCGAAGGTGAGCGGTCTCAGCCACGTGCCCCTCCAAGCGAGACGCGACCCCGGCTGAGGGCCGCGATGATGACGAGCGCGATGACGGCCATCGAGACGTCGGCGACCGTGAACGCTGTCGCACCACCCCAGTTGAAATCGCCGACCAGCTGGAAGATGGTGATCGTCGCCGTCGTGCTCTGCGTGGTGAAGAGGAAGATGACGACGGAGAGCGTCGTGACCGCCCGCACGAACGTCGTCGTGAACCCTACCCGAAGCGAGCCGCCGAGCATCGGCATGAGCACGTCACGGAACATCCGCAGGCCGCCCGCCCCGAGGCTCGTGGCCGCTTCGTCGATCGAGCGGTCGATCTGGCGGAGCCCGGCCACGGCTGCCTGATACCCGACCGGGACGTTCCAGAAGATGAGCGCGACCGTGATGAGCCAGCCGCGGTCGAGCTCATCCAGCCAGGTGCCGTTGAAAGCGGTGAGGTAGCCGAGCCCGAAGAACAGCCCCGGCACCGCAGCCGGCATGATGAGCAGGAAGTCGAGCACCCGGCGCCCGCGCCACTTCCCGCGCTCCACGAGGAACGCCGCGAAGAGCGCGAAGATGGCCGAGAGCGCCGCCGCGATGAGGCCATAGGTGAGCGTGTTGCGCAGGCTGAGGTTGTGCGCGCCGACGTACTCGAAATGCTGCGTGGTGAACGCGAGATTCGTCGGGAAATGCAGCGTGAGCGCGCTGATCAGCAGCGTGCCGTAGACGAGCAGGATGATGAGCGCGCAGAGCGAACAGGCCACGAAGGCGCCCCAGGAGACCCAGCGCGGGACCGGCGGCCGCGGCATGGACGACGCTTTCCCGCTCACGGTGACGAACTGCCGTCCGCCATCGAGCCGGAGCTTCCCCACATACAGGATGAGCGCGAGCCCAAGGAGGATCGTGCTCACCGCCGCGGCACCGGTAAGGTCACCGAACCCCGAGATGAGTCCGTACGCCTGCGTCGGGAGCACCACGTAAAGGCCACCGATGAGTGCCGGGTTGCCGAAGTCCTCGAGCACGTAGATCGCTGTCATGAGGATGGCCGCGCCGAGGCCCGGCCTCGTGAGTGGGAGCGTCACCGACCGGAAGACCTGCCACGGCCCCGCGCCAAGGTTGCGCGCCGCCTGCTCGAGACGCGCATCGCTGCGGGACAGGACGTCGGCAATGAGCTGGTACGCGAACGGGAAGAAGGCGATCGTCTGCACGCCCCAGATCCCGAAGAGACCAAGGATGTTCGGGCTCTGCCCGAAGACGTGATAGGTGACGATCCCGCGCGGCCCGAACAGCAGGATGTACGCGGCCGCGACGACGAACGGCGGCGAGAGCAGCGGCAGGATCCCGACAAGCCGGAAGAACGGTTTTCCGCGCATGTCGGTGTAGACCATCGCGTACGCGTAGATGAACCCGAGCAGCACGGCGGTGGTCGTGGAGAGCGCGGTGACCGAAAGCGAGTTCTGGAGGGGGCGGACCCAGGTCTGCCCGGTGAAGAAGTCGAGGTAGCCGGAGCCGCCGGGCTCGGTCACGACGCGGAGCTGCGGGTAGACGATGAAGACGAGCACGAGGCCAGTGACGGCCAGCAGCGCAAGAAGGAGCGACGGCTCGCGCCGCAGGCTGGTCACCGGCCGGAGTCTATGGAACTCGCGGCGCGGGACGCCGACCGCGTGATGTCAGTACTGCCGAACCGCAAGTCCGATCAGGGCGTGGATCGGTGCCGTGGTGACGAACAGCTCCCGCTCGGAGCCGCCCGCGCGCGGCATCACGCGCACCGCGGTCCCTCCGGAGCGCTGCGGGATCCCGCGGTGCAGATAGACGATGCGCGCGCCGTCGCGTGTCCAGTCGGCATCCATCGGGTGGCCCGTCACGGGGATCGCGCGGTCGGCGGTGCCGTCGCTCGAGACGACGTGGAGCGCCGCGCCCGCGGATCCGCTGCGCCGATAGAGGATCCGGTCGCCCTGCGGGTCCCAGTGCGGCTTGTCCAGGGTGACGCCGCTCGCGGGGCCGATGATCGTCCGGAAGGGCGTGACCGCCGATGTCGCGACGGAGAGCCGGTAGTCGGGGGCCCGTGGCAAGGTGACGTCGACGACCGCGATCGCTGGCGTCGACGCGCGCCAGGCGATCGTCCCATCCCCGAGGAGGACCCGCGTGGGCGAGACGGCGCCTGAGCCGAGGTCGACGAATCCCAGGACCGCCTCCTCGAAGTCGCGGCTGAAGGCGACGGTCTTCCCGTCGGGCGACCACCCGCGGAACCCGGTGTTCCAGCCGGGCGCGTTCCCGACCGCGGGGCGCGGACGCGACCCGTCCGGGTCTATGAGCCAGAGTCCGTCGTCGAAGTCGCCGAGACGGAGGTCGTCGGGGACGCGGACGTACGCGATGGTGTCGCCCTGCGGAGACCACGCGGGGTCGAGGTCGTGATCCCGATCGTCGCGCCCGATGGGAGTGACGCCGCCCGTGACGACGTC
>JBKJTV010000344.1:0-2632 GCA_046589985.1 Candidatus Limnocylindria bacterium
CGGAACAGAGCACATCCAGCAGCTCGTGATCGACGGCCTGCGCGCCGACTTCCCCCCATTGAAGACCCTCGATCGCGCCCCGAACAACCTCCCGCCGCAGCTCACGACCTTCGTCGGCCGCGCGCAGATCGACGAGGTGACGACGCTGCTGCGCGATGGCACGAGGCTCCTCACTCTGACCGGACCGGGCGGCACCGGGAAGACCCGTCTCTCCATCGAGGCCGCCGGCGATCTCGTCGATGTGTTCCCCGATGGCGTGTACTGGGTGCCGCTCGCCGCGATCACCGATACGTCGCTGGTCGGACCCGCCATCGCGACCTCGCTCGGCCTGCATGACACCGGCTCGCGGCCGGTCGCGGAGCGGCTGGCGGACCACCTCCGCGACAAAGCCGCGCTCCTCGTCATCGACAACTTCGAGCAGGTGCTTCCCGCGGCGCCGCTCGTCGGCGAGCTCCTGCGGGCCGCCCCGAAGCTCAAGGTCATCGCCTCCAGCCGCGCCCCGCTGCGGGTCTCCGGCGAGCAGGAGTTCCCGGTCCCGCCGCTCACGCTCGCCGAGCCCGGCTCCTCGCTCGAGGTGCTCGCGCAGTCCGAGGCGGTACGGCTCTTCGTCGAGCGCGCCATGGCGATCAAGCCGGACTTCCAGGTGACCGCGGCGAACGCGAGACCGATCGCCGAGATCTGCGCGCGCCTCGACGGCCTTCCGCTTGCGATCGAGCTCGCTGCGGCGCGCGTGAAGATCCTTCCGCCCGAGGCGATCCTCCAGCGGCTCGGCCGCACCATGGACCTGCTCTCCGCAGGCGCGCGCGACCTCCCGGACCGGCAGCGCACGCTACGCGGGGCGATCGGGTGGAGCTACGATCTGCTCGATCCGCCCACCCAGACGCTCTTCGCGCGCTGTGCCGTGTTCGCTGGCGGCGCGTGGCTGCCGCAGGTCGAGGCGGTCTGCGGTGATGGCGGCGTGGACCTGCTCGACGGCCTCTCCTCGCTCGTCGACCAGAGTCTGCTGCGTCAGCGCGAGGTCGATGGCGAGCCGCGATTCGCGATGCTCGTGACGATCCGCGAGTACGCGCTCGAGCGCCTCGACGCGACGGATGAGGCCGCCGCCATCCGCCGCCGGCACGCCGAGACGTATCTCGCGCTGGCCGCGCGCACGCAGCCGCGCCTGACCGGCCCGGATCAGCGCACGCTCCTCGACCGTCTCGAGCGCGACCACGACAACCTTCGAGCGGCCATGGACTGGGCGGCGCAGCACGACCCGGGCATCGCCATGCGCCTCGTCGGCTCGATGTGGCGGTTCTGGCACATGCGCGGCCACCTCGCGGAAGCAGGGGCGGTCGCCGACCGCGTGCTCGCGCTACCCGGCGCCCAGCCTCGCGACCGCCTCGCCGCGCTCGATGGCGCGGGCGGGGTCGCGTACTGGCGGGGTGACATGCTTGCCGCGCGAGCGCACTACGAGAGCGCCCTCGAGCTCGCCACGGCGCTCGGCGACCGCCGGCAGATCGCCGAGCAGACCTACAACCTGTCGTTCACCTACCAGGTGGACCGCAGCGACATCCCGCATGCCGTCGAGCTCGACGAGAAGGCCCTCGCCATCTTCCGCGACCTCGGGGATCGTCCCGGCATCGCGAAGGCGCTCTGGGCCAATGGCTACGGGGTCTACCAGCTCGACGACCGGCCGCGCGCGCGCGCCATCCTGGCGGAATGCATCGCGCTCATGCACGAGCTCGACGATCGCTTCGGCCTCGCCTGGGCACTGCATGCGAGCGCGCTGCTCGCGCTCAAAGAGGAGCGTGCGGACGATGCCCGCGACGCCATCCGGCAGAGCCTGCGCATCTTCGCCGACGCGCAGGATCTCTCGGGGGTCGCGCTGCTCCTGCTCGATGCCGCGGCCCACGCGGCGGCGGTCGGCGACCTCGAGCGCGCGGTGAAGCTCTTTGCGTCCGCAGAACGCGTGCGCGACGAGACCGGCGTGATGCTCGCGGACATCATCGACCGCTGGCAGCTGCCGGCGATGGAGGCGATCCGCGAGGCCGTGGCCCGGTCGCCCGCGACGTACGACGAGGGCCGCTCCCTGACGCGCGAGGACGCGATCGCGCTCGCGCTGGCCTAGGTCTGGAGTAGCTCCGAGTAATCCTTGATCGTGTAGCGGAAGGAGTCTTTCTCGTTCTCGAGCGCCGCCACGATGATGTGCATCGTCCGGTTGACCGCATCCATACGCGATGGGATCGCCGGGTCCTTCTGCAGGACCGTGTTGAGGTCGTAGGCCTTCGATGCGCTGAACAGCATCCGGAACATCTCCATCTCCTCGTGGAGGGTGACGGGCTTGTCGTTGGCCTTCTGGTAGTGAGCCCACATCTTCTCGACACCCTTCGCCTCGATGGTGTCGAGCCAGGCGCGCTCGCTCTTGTCGTCCACGGCGCGGTAGGAGTTGTAGACGATCTCCTTGGTGCCGGACGGCGTCCGCCCGACCATGAGCCGGGCCATGAACGCGTCGATGCCCATGCGCTCGATGACGAGATCCTCGTCGAAGTTGCGCTTGATGAGGAACGTCGCGTGGATCCGGGCCGGCTCCATCGGGTTCGTGAACACGCGCTCCTTCGGGAAGACGGTGGTGATGTCCAGCATCGCGCGG
>JBKJTV010000073.1:0-3807 GCA_046589985.1 Candidatus Limnocylindria bacterium
GACGACGATCTGGAAGGGCGGCGACATGAGCGTTCCGTTCACCATGATCGTCGAGCCGACGCAGTACACGCTCGACGTCCCGACGATCCGCTCGTCATTGATCGCCACGGCCTGCGCGCCGGCCCGCCACGCGGTGTTCACGATGTCCGTGAGATCCGTGGCGTGACAGATCGACTTGTCGAGGTCCTTCGCATTGGCGGCAGTCGGCTTCGCGTCGTCGAGCGCGATGAGCACGCCGTCGCCAGTCACCTGCGTCAGCCCCGCGCGGGCCTTCAGCTCGTCGATGCGCGCCTGCAGTCCGCGGGTGGCGTCGGTCTGGGTCGACGCGTTCGCCTGGATCGTGTCGAGCTGCTTGCGAAGATCGGCGAGCTGCGCTTTCAGGGTGTTCTGCTCGTCCTGCAGAGATTGCGCCGCCTCGGTGAGAGGCGCGTTGTAGCGGACAGCGAGCTGGCTCCGCTCAAGCTGCGTCTGCCATTGCGTCGCGACGAGGAACCCGAAGAGCAGCGCCGGCACCAGGAGCGCGAACCCGTTCGCGAGGTGCTGCCGCTGTGCCGTCGTCGCTTCTGCCATAGAAGGGAAGTGTCCCACGCCGCGTGCGTCACGCGAGGGGCTGGTGGGAGTCGAACCCACGACGCCCGCCTTAGGACGGCGGCGCTCTATCCACTGAGCTACAGCCCCGAAACGGGCAGAGCCCGTTTCGGGGCTGCTGCCACTGCTGAGCGTAACGAGCGAAGCGAGTGAAGCGAAGCGCTGTGGCAGACACAGCCCAGGGCGCACCCCGAAACGGCGCCGCGTCGTGGAGGGGGGAACCAACCGACGCGGGCGGTCGTCTGCATGGCATTACACGCCACAAAGGAGGGATGCCATGCGTCGCACGCTCATCACCCTCGCGGCCATCGTGCTCTCGCTGACGGTCGCGCAGGCCCCCGCGGCCGCGTGCGCCGGCCTCATCGGCTCGAACGGGGCAGTGAACCTCGGCCGCACGACCACCCTCGCCGCGTATCACAACGGGATCGAGCACTACATCACTGCGTTCCAGTTCCTCGGCGGAGGCGGCCAGTTCGGCACACTCATCCCGCTCCCGGGAATCCCCTCGGACGTCGAGAAGGGCGGCGCCTGGACCCTCCAGCGCCTCATCCGCGAGACCGAGCCGGTCTCGAAGCGCTTCGAGCTGCGCAGTGCCGCCGGTCCGGCTTCCGCGGACGGCGTACAGATCCTCCTCGAGAAGAAGATCGACGCCCTCGATATCACCGTGCTGAAGGGCGGCGCGGGATCGGTCGCGACGTGGGCCACCGACCACGGCTTCCGCCTCTCGCCTGACGCGCCCGAGGTCCTCGAGTTCTACGCGCAGCGCAGCCCGATCTTCCTCGCCGCCGTCTTCGACGGCGACGCCGCCAAAGCGCGCGGTCAGCAGGTGGGCGACGGCACTCCGGTGCACATCACCATCCCGACCCCGAACCCGTGGGTCCCGCTGCGCATCCTCGCACTCGGCAAGAAGGCCACGGACAAGGTCGACGCCGACGTGTTCCTCCTCACCGACCGCACCCCCACCCTCCTGCCCGGGCCGCGCGACGGGCTCGGCCTCCTGCACAGCGCGCCCGCGACCGAGCTGCTCCTCAACGACCTCCGGTCGGACGTGGGCATGGCCTGGGTCCCGGCGAAGGCCTGGCTGACGAAGCTGCGCATCGACGCAACGGCAGCGTCCCTCACCTACGACCTCGCGGTCGACGCGAGCGGCTCTGGTACGCCGTCGCGCGTCGCCGCCGGCCTCGACCTGCCGGTCACTCCCGCCGCACCGCCATCCGCACCGGCCACCTGGATGCTCTTCACGCTCGTCGCGATCCTGCTCGGCGCGCCGATCGCCTTCTCGCTCACGCGAGTGCGGGCGTGAGGCAAGCCATCGCCGCCGTCGCGTTGCTCGCGGCAGTCGTGCTGCCGGGCTGCGCGTCGGCGGCGGCGGCCGGTCCGCACGAGGTGACGATCACCTTCCGCTACAGCCGCTTCACACCGGCCGCCATCGCCGTCCCCGCCGGCGTGCCTGTCCGCTTCACGCTCCGCAATGACGACCCGATCGGCCACGAGTGGATCGTCGGGACACCCGACGTGCACGCGAGGCATCGCGTCGGGACCGAACCGCTTCACGAGGGCCGCGCGACGGAAGTGACCCTCCTGCCCTACGCGACGCGCACGACGACGATCACCTTCTCGCCCGGCACCTACTCGTTCGTCTGCCATCTGCCTGGCCACGAGGCCTACGGGATGACGGGGACGCTCACCGCACAGGCGCGGTAGTTTCTAGCGGTGTTCGACCTCGTCCGCGGCCTCATGCGACCGAAGGGACAGCTGTCGCAGGACGACCTCACGAAGGTCGCGAAGCGCGTGCAGCGGCAGCGCTATCCCGCGGGCGCGACGATCGTGAAGCAGGGTGATCGCGCCGACCGCTTCTTCGTCATCAGCGAGGGCCAGGTCGAGATCGTCCGCGAACGACCCGATGGCGCCGACCTTAGCGTCGCGACGCTCGGAGAGAACGAGTATTTCGGCGAGATCGGGATCATGACGGCAGGGCCACGGGTCGCGACGGTGCGCGCACTCACCGCAGTGACGCTCCTGGCCTTCGAGGCCGGGGCATTCCGTGAGCTGCTGGCGCGGTCCGCCTCGGGGCGCAAGGAGTTCGACAAGGTGGTCCGCCGGCGTCTCGAGAAGCTGCTCGACGCGGGGCTCGGCTAGCTAGTTCGGTCCCGCGGGCGGCCTGTGCCCGTACATCTCGATGGTGCGGAGCAGCCGGTCAAAGTCGAAGGGCTTGCGCAGCACGGCCTGCGCGCCACGGAGCGTCGCACGGCCTGGTGGCAGCGACGCCGACAGTACGAGGACCGGAATGCTCGCGCCCTTCGGCGAGGCCCGGAGCTGGCGCAGGAACTCGTAGCCGTCCATCACGGGCATCATCAGGTCGAGGAGGATGAGGTCGGGCGCCCAGTCGAGGTGGTCCATCGCCTCGAGGCCATTTCGCGCGAGCCGGACCTGATGGCCTTCCTCACGGAGGATCATGCCGTAGAACTCGCGCAGCTCGTTGTCGTCCTCGACCGCGAGGACGCGGAGTGGATGGCCCGATTCGATCATCTGCATGGTGCGCCAACTCGCATAGACGGTGCCACGCATTGCGTCTGGCGCAAGCAGCAGGACGAAAGTCATGAGCAGTTTCGCTCGTTACACGCGAGGCGCTGTTACAAACATCCTCCCTGCAACTAACGAGCAAGACCTGTCGGGGTGGGCAGACTTGAACTGCCGGCCTCTGCGTCCCGAACGCAGCGCGCTACCAAACTGCGCCACACCCCGTGGGAAAAGCAAGTGTAACTGCGAGCCGTTTGCAGCGCCTAACGGCTCAGCAGCGGTGCGACCAGAGCAGGTACTCGGTCCGCACCTCGGCCCGCTCGGGCGACGGGATCACGCGCACGACGTATCGCACGTCGAACCCCACGAGCGGGGACTCGCCCCAGCTGAGGTGAACGTTGCGCGTGCGGCAGTACGCCCGGCCGAACTCAGTGCGGATGTCGGCATCCGCGAGGTACGCAATCTCGTGGAATACCTTCGTCCAGCGGCTGAAGAAGGGGTCCGCGTAACGATCGGTCCCAGTCCCGCGCCAGGCGCCCATGAGATCGTATTGGGTCCCGTCGGCGAGGACGGCGGGCACGACCGGCCAGCCCTCGAACATCGGTGGCTCGGGCGAGAACATGGACCAGCGTTGATCGAGACCCGCCGCGATGAGCGCCCGGTAGATGGGCTCGGGTGGCCGGTAGGTCGCAAGCGAGT
>JBKJTV010000162.1:0-3296 GCA_046589985.1 Candidatus Limnocylindria bacterium
ACCGGAGGCATCGACCCGTACAGTACGGCCCTCGATGAAAGCACGAATGAAGGTCGCGACCGCACCGATCAGCTGGGGAGCGTGCGAGATCCCCGGCTGGGGCGAGGTGCTCCCGTACGCGCGCGTCCTCGATGAGATGTCCGCATCGGGCTACGCCGGCACCGAGCTCGGACCGCCCGACTACCTGCCGCGCGACGCGAAGTCGCTCGCGCGCGAGCTCGGCGCGAGGGGGCTCGCAATGGTCGGCGCCTTCTGCCCTATTTCGCTGCACGATCCGGAACGGCGGGTCGAAGGGCTCCGGACCGCGGCCGCGGCCGCGCGCCTCCTCGCGGAGCTCGGCGCGAGCGTGCTGGTCCTCGCCGCCGAGGGCGACGACAAGCGGAGCGCGATGGCCGGGCGCGTGCCCGCGGACGGGAGCGTGTCGCTTGACGATCACGGGTGGGAGCACGCGACCGCACTCGTGGACCGTGTTGCTCGCAACGCGCGCGAGCACGGGATCACGACAGCGTTCCATCCGCACGCCGCGTCCTATATCGAGGCGCCCCATGAGATCGAACGGCTCCTCGCCGGAACGGACGCCGAGCTCGTCGGTCTCTGTCTCGACACCGGGCACGTCGCATACGGCGGTGCGGATCCCGCCGCTCTCGCGCGGGACCACGCTGCGCGCATTCGGCATGTCCACCTGAAGGACCTTCGGCGCACGGTCCACGCGAGCGCGACCCGTCGCGGGATCGACTTCCGCGACGCTGTCGGCGAGGGCGTGTTCGCACCGCTCGGTGAGGGCGACCTCGATCTGCGCGGGACGCTCGACGCACTACAAGGCGCGGCCTACGACGGTTGGCTCGTCGTCGAGCAGGACATCCGCCTCGGGATCACACCCGGGGCGGCACCGCTCGCGGATGCGCTGCGCAGCCGGGAGTTCATCCGACAGGCGATCGGGGTGTGAACGCGCGCGCCTTCGTGCTCGGCCGGGTCGGCGCAGACCTCTATCCGCAGCAGCTGAACACGCCGCTCGAGGAGGTCCGCACCTTCGAGCGCTTCGTCGGCGGGTTCGCGGGCAACGTCGCGACCGGGCTCGCGCGCCTCGGCGTCCCGACGGCGATCGTCTCCGCTGTCGGCGACGATGGCCACGGCCGCTTCGTGCGTGCCTTTCTCGAGAGAGAGGGTGTCGACACGAGCGCGCTCGGGGTCCACCCCACGCTGCGTACCGCGCTCGCGTTCTGCGAGGCCTGGCCGCCGGACCGCTTCCCGATCACCTTCTATCGGACGCCGACCTGCCCCGACTGGGAGATCACGCCCGCGGACATCCCGGCGGCGATGTCGCGCGCCTGGCTCGCGTACGTCTCAGGCACGGGCCTCGCGCGTGAGCCGAGCCGCGCGGCGACTCTCGCCGCACTCGAGCGGCGAGAGTCTGGCACGACCATCTTCGATCTCGACTGGCGCGACGCGCTCTGGACCGACCCGAGCGAGTACGGACCGCTCGTCCGGCGTGCCGCGAAGCACGCGACCGTGATCCTCGGCGGCGCAGCCGAGTTCGCGGCCGCGGGACTCGGTCCACGGGAAGCGCTCGCCCTCGGACCGGAGCTCGTCGTCGTGAAGCGCGGCGGCGACGGCGCGACAGTGATCGACCGCGATGGTGAGCGCCACATCGCGCGCGTCGCGGTGCCGGTCGTGAACGGGCTCGGCGCAGGCGATGCCTTCGCGGCGGCGTTCGGCGCCGCGCTCATCGAGGGCCGCGACGCCGGTGAGGCCGCGCGGCGCGCGAATGCTGCTGGAGCGATCGTCGCGGCGCGCCTGTCGTGCAGCACGGCGATGCCGACGGCAGCGGAGATCGACGGCGTGCTGTCGGCGGCGAGGGTCGTCGACGGGCGCGTCGTCGGGTGATCGAGCGCATCGCGAACGATCAGGGAGTCGTCGTCGGGCTCGCCCTCGACCACCGCGACAGCCTGCGGACGGCCGCCGCGCGGCGCGGGATGCCGACGGATCACGCGACGCTCGCCGCCTTCAAGGCCGAGGTGACGACGGCGCTCGCCGGCCTCGCGAGCGTCGTGCTCCTGGACCTGGAGCTCGGCAGCGAAGCGATCGCGCGGCTACCGACGGGCACGGCACTCGTCATGCCGCTCGAAGAGCAGGGCTATGAAAGCGTCGGCGACGGGCGCGTCACCACGCTGCTCCGCGACTTCTCTCCGGCGGACGCGCGCGCGCTCGGCGCGGCCGGCTGCAAGCTCCTGCTCCCCTATCACCTCCGGCAGGTAGAGACCGCGCGGCTGCAGGAGGCCGTCGTGCGGCACGTGCGCGAGACGTGCGAGGCGGTGGGAGTCGGGCTGGTCCTCGAGCCGATCGTCCATGAAAAGCCTGGCTCTGCGTTCGCCGAGGCTGTCGTTGCCAGCGCACGCCGCCTCGCCGCGCTCGGACCGCACGTTCTGAAGGTGCAGTTCCCGGCCGGCTCGGACGACGATGACGCCGCCTGCCGTGCGCTCAGCGAGGCATGCGGCAGCGTGCCGTGGGTGCTGCTCGGAGGCGGTGCCGATGCCGGGACCTTCCTTGCGCAGCTTGCGATCGCCTGCCGGAACGGCGCGCGCGGCTTCATCGCGGGCCGGACCGTGTGGGACGCCGCGCTGGAGAACGATCCACAGGCGCGACAGGAGGCGCTTGCCGGGACCTGCCGTCTCCTCCTCGGCGAGGCAGCCGGGATCGCCCACTCGGCCCAGGTCACTTCCTGATGCCCCGGCGTATCGGTCATCGCGGCGCGCGCGGCCATGTGGCCGAGAACACCCTCGCGTCGTTCGAGCGCGCGATCGAGCTCGGGTGCGATGAGATCGAGACGGACGTCTGGCTCACGGAGCGCGGGCTCATCGTCAGCCACGATCCGCCCGCCCGTGCGGTGTCGCTCACCCTGGACGACGCGCTCGACGCGTGCGCGGGCCACGTCACGCTGAACGTCGAGGTGAAGGCGTTGCGTGACGAAGCGAACGCCTTCGGAGCCGGCGCGCGCGTCGCGTCCGCGATCGCGGAGCGCGGCGCGGACGCGTACGTCTCCTCCTTCTGGTGGCCCGCGCTCGACGGCGCCCGGGAGCATGGCCCCGCGGTGCGTCGCGCGTACATCTACGCGTCCTACGAGCTGGTCGATGAGCTCGTTGCCCGAGCGCGCGCCGCGGGCCTCTGGGCGCTCCACCCTGCCCAGACATACGTGACGCCAGAGCTGGTGCAGGCGGCGCATGCCGCCGGGCTCCGCGTGAACGTCTGGACCGCCAACGAGCCGGAGGACATCGCGGCGCTGCTCGCGCTCGGCGTCG
>JBKJTV010000195.1:0-3926 GCA_046589985.1 Candidatus Limnocylindria bacterium
ATCGCGGCCTGCGACGCGAAGGTCTCGAGGAGCTCGATCTCGCGGTCGCTGAACGGGCGCACTTCTGTGCGGCGGAGGGTGAGCGCACCGACGGCCTCGCCACTCGCGAGGAGCGGGGCGGCGGCGACAGTCCGGAATCCGACCTCACGGGCGATCTGCTGCCCGACCGGGAACTCCTCGCTCGTCTGAAGGTCCGCGACATGGACCGTGCGCTTCTCGAAGACGGCGAGAGCTGGAGGCGCGCCGTGGCCGATGCGGAGCGCAACGGTGCCCAGGGGCAGCACACCCGTGATCGGTCCCGCATGGGCACGCGAGAACAGCTGGTCGCCCTCGCGCAGGTGGATGATCACATCCTCAGCGCCGCAGTAGCGCTGGGCACTCGCGAGGATCACGTCGAGCACCGGTCCCAGGTCGCCGGGGGACGACGAGATGACGCGGAGGATCGCCGCCGTCGCGGTCTGGCGCTCGAGGGCCGCATTCGTCTCGTTGAAGAGATGGACGCTCTCGATCGCGATAGCGGCCTGGTCGGCGAAGGCCTCGACGAGAGCGATCTGCTCCGGCGTGAACGGCGCGACTTCCGTCCGCCGCAGGATGACGACGCCCACTGGCGCGCCCTCCCGCAGCATCGGTACGCCGATCATCGTGTGGGTGCCGAAGCGGCCCGCCGCCGTCGGCGACCTGTAATCGGGATCTGTCTCGATGTCCTCCATCTGCACCGAACGGCCTTGCTCAAGGACGCGCCCGGCGAGGGACGAACGGTCACGTCGGACGGGCATACCGGTGAGCGCCTCGCGCTGCCCAGGCCGGAACACGCCGGCGTCGGCCACGCTGCGCAGCAGCGGCCACTCGAGCCGGATGATCGAGCCATTCGTCGCGCCGCAGAGCCGCACGGCGTTCTCGATGACCGCATCGAGGACCGACTGCAGGTCGTTCGGCGACCGGCTCATGACGGCCAGCACCTCGCTCAGCGCTCGCAGCTGCGCCCGAGCACCCTCCGCCGTCTCTTCCACGGCGCGAGTATCCGCCTCGACGCGACCGTTGGCCTGCCCATACCCTGCCCACGTGGCAGCGGAGCTGGACGGCGTATGGCGATCGTTACGCGAGAGGCTCGACTACGCCTCGTCCGTACCGTCCCTCATTCCCGACTACGAGCGCTCCGACCTGCGGTCGCGGGACGGCACGCAATACACCGTCCTCAAGAACCCGCACGGTGACCGCGGCGCGGGTACCTACCTCCGTCTCGAGGCCGCGGACATGGAGCTCGTCGAGCTCATGGACGGCACGCGCACGGTCGAGGACGTTCTCGTCGAGCACCTCGGCCGCAGTGGGGCCTTCGCGCTCGACCGGCTCGCGCGGCTCACCGCGGCGCTGCGCGCGAACGGCTTCTTCGGCGAGGAGCCGCCCGCGATCTATCAGAAGCTCTTTGCGCGACGCGCGCGTCGGGATCCGCTCGTCCGGGCGCAGACCTGGCTCCAGCGGCTCATCGTCTGGGACATCGTGCGCTGGTCGAACGCGGAGCGGCCGGTCGACGTCCTGTACCGCGCGATCGGGTGGCTCTTCTTCACCAGGATCGGCGCGGCCAGCGCGGTCATCTTCAGCGCCGCGGGCCTGTGGCTGTGGATCCAGGAGTCGCGCGCCCCGCGGCACGACCTCGTCACGTTCCAGGGCTCCTATGTGCTGGGCATCCTCCTCCTCACGGTCCTGCAGGTGCTCTCGATCTCGGTGCACGAGGCGGGGCACGCGCTCGCGATCCGCCACTTCGGTCGCCGCGTGCGGCGGCTCGGCTTTGCCGTCTACTACCTGTTCCCGTGCTTCTACGTGGACTCCACAGACATGGCGCTCGCCACGCGGCAGCAACGCATCGTCGTCTCGCTGGCGGGTCCGATCGGCGGCCTCCTCGTCGGCGCCGCGTGCGCGGTCGTCACCGCGACTGCCGGAGATACCTTTGTCGGTGCGATCGCGTACAGCGCCGCGAGTCTGTTCGTCTTCCAATTCATCCTGAACCTGCTGCCGATCCTCGACCTTGACGGCTACCACATCCTCGTCGACGCGCTCGACGCGCCGCTGCTACGCCAGCGGGCGCTCGGCTTCGTCCGGGGATCGGCGATCCGCAAGCTGCGCCGGCGGCAGCCGTGGACGACGCGCGAGATCGGCCTTGCGGCGTTCGGGGTCGCCGCCATCGGCACATCGTTCCTCATGCTCGGGTTCGCGGTCTGGCTCTGGCAGACCCGCGTCTCCGTGGCCGCGGCCGAGCTGTTGCGTCTCGGTCCGGTAGGGATCCTCGCGCTCGCTGCGATCGTCGTCGTGTTCGTCGGCCCACTGGTCGTCGCGGTGCTCGCGCGGTTGCTGGGCATCGGGCGCACGACCGCGCGGCTCTTCGCGGCGCGCCGGCGCCGCGCGGCCGAGCGGGAGATGGAAGATCGCATCCAGACGCTCGCGCGCATCCGCTTCCTGAATGGCCTCCCGCGCGCCGCGCTCGCCGCGATCGCGGATCACCTGCGCGTCGACCACGTCGAGGCCGGCGACATGGTGGTCACTTTTGGCGAGCCGGCCGACCGGTTCTATCTCGTGCGGTCGGGAGCGCTGGAGGCGATCGGTCCCGAGGGTGAACAGTTCGGGAGGATCATTCCGGGCGAGGGCTTCGGCGAGCTCGCCCTCCTCGATCGGACTACGCGCACTGCGACGGTGCGCGCGCTCGAGCCGAGCCTGCTCTGGTCCCTCGACCGCGGCCACTTCGAGCGATGGGTGAAGGATCGCTTCGAGGTCGGCGCCCGTATCCGCGCCTCACGTGAGGAGCGCGACCGGCTCGGCGCGCTGCCCTTCTTCAAAGGCCTTGCGAGCCAGGAGCTCGACCGGATAGCGGCGCGGATGCAAACACGGCGGGTCCCGGCCGGCGAGGACGTCGTCTCCGCTGGCGAGCCAGGTGACCGTTACTACATCGTGCGGGAGGGGACCGCGTCCGTACGCCTGCCCGACGGCACCGCCGTCCGGAGGCTTGGTCCGGGCGACGGCTTCGGGGAGCTGGCGCTCCTGTTCGGCGGTCCCCGCACGGCGACCGTGACAGCCGTTACGGACCTCATCCTTGCGGGACTGACCCGCTCCGATTTCGCGCGGCTCGTGCGCGGCTCGGGCGAGACGGTGGGTGATTTCCGCGAGAGGACGGGCCATTATGTTGGCGCAGGCCTTGGTGGAGCGGTGACGAGCGGCTCCTAGGACCGGGCATGGGGAGGGCATCTGGACTGCTGGACCTGCGAACGAACGGCCGTCGGCGCATGCCGCTTCTGCGGGCGTGGCTCCTGTCGGGAGCACGCGAAGATCCACCCGTTCGTCATCGACGTATTCCGCGGGAAGCGCCACGAAGCGCTCCGCGCGCTCGTCGTCGAGGACGCGCTCCACTGCGGTGTTTGCAAGCCGAAAGGCGAGCCGGTGGAGCTGCCGGAGCTCGAATGAGGAGGGGAGCCTGGCGAACGTTCTCGAGATCACACAGCGCGCGTGACCCCGGGCGACCACGGTACGCGGCACGAGATGGATGCTGACGCCGACAACAGGCGCGGAAGGAGCGATCAACACATGTCAAAAGGAACTCTCGGACAGGTGGTCAAGCGCGCGATCAGCGACGCCGCGTTCCGGCGCCAGCTGCAATCAGACCCGGAGGGTGCGCTGAAGGGCTTCGACCTCACGGGCGATGAGCGTGCGGCACTGCGCAGCGGAGACGCTTCGAAGCTCAGCACGTTCGGCATCGACCAGCGTATGAGCAAGGCCTTCACGCTCGGCGATGGCGCGGGGGCCGCGTCACGCAAAGCCTCCGGCAGCGAGATGTCTGACAGCGGAGCCGCGCGCGCGGCGTTCATCGACCATGACAGCGCGGACGGCAGCGGCGCCAGGGCGGCGCTCATCGACCAGGACAGCGTGTCTGGCAACGCGCG
>JBKJTV010000021.1:0-5426 GCA_046589985.1 Candidatus Limnocylindria bacterium
CGTCGCCGCCGTCGCGCGCACGCAGGACATGAATCCGATGAACAGGGCCGCGGGTGTCGTTGACGCCGGCGCGCGTGGTCTCTGGCTCCT
Organism: Candidatus Limnocylindria bacterium; assembly: GCA_046589985.1. Lineage (GTDB taxonomy): Bacteria > Chloroflexota > Limnocylindria > P2-11E > P2-11E > JACDAF01. Next base: position 91 of record JBKJTV010000021.1, read on the forward strand.
GTTCGAAGGCGCTCTCGCGAAAGCCGACGGGCGCGCGCCCGAGGCGGCGGGCGTGGGCGTGGCCGTTGCCGCGATCCGTCCGCAGGTGCTCTCGACATCGCCGCGGGCACACGAAGCGCCCGTCGACGTCGCTTCGTGGCAGGGCGCCTACGACGTGCAGTTCCTCGTCCCGTTCCCCTCTCGCCCGCCGGAGGCCGTGAAGGAGAAGATGCTCGAGTTCGGCGCGGACTGTGTGCTCGTCGTCGGCGACGAGACCGCGCTGAAAGTGCACGTCCACACGCTGCAGCCGGACAAGATCATTGCCATCGGCATGAGCGTCGGCCGCATCACCGATGTCGTCGTCGAGGATCTGCAGGCCATGGCCGTTGAGCACGAGCGGGCGACCGGGATCGTCGTGCCGACGCCGCGCAGCGTGATCGGCGTCGTGGCCGTGCTGCCGGGGGACGGGTTCGTGAAGGTCGCGCGCTCGATGGGCGCGACGGCGCTCCGTGGCGGGGCGACCATGAACCCGTCGACGCAGGAGCTCCTCGACGCGATCCAGGCGACCAACGCGGAACACGTTCTCGTGCTGCCGAACGACAAGAACGTCATCCCGGCCGCGCGGCAGGCGGCGGCGCTCGCCGACCGCGCGGTGACCGTCGTCGAGACGCGGACTGCCCCGCAGGGTATGTGCGCGCTCGTCGCGTTCGACTCGGCGGGCGCCGTCACCGACGTGATCGCGGCGGTCGAACGCGCCGCGCGCGATGCGCACGGGATCGAGGTCACGCACGCGGTCCGCGACAGCACCGTCGACGGGCAGCACGTGCGCGCCGGCGAGGCGATCGCGATCCTCGACGGCAAGCTCGTCGCGCACGGTGCCGACGAGGCCGAGGTACTCGCGGAGGCGGCCCGCAACCTTGAGGGGCCCACGCTCCTCACGCTGTACGTCGGCTCGTTGGTCGGGCACGACCGCGCCGACCGCGCCCGAGATGCGCTCCGGCGCGCCTGCGAAGGCGCCGACGTGGAGGTCGTCGATGGCGGCCAGCCCCACTACCCGTTCCTCGTCGCCGCCGAATAGTCCCCGGGGCTGGCGCCCCTGCGGTCTGCAGGGTCCTCCCGAGGTGTCCGCGTGACGGCGTCCACCTCGGGTCCCCCCAGTAGCTCTCTGGACCTGGGGGTCCGGAGCCTTCCGGGCGTCGGGGACGACTCCGAGAAGCTGCTCGCGCGGCTCGGGATCAGGACGATCGCGGACCTTCTCTGGCACCTGCCCACGCGCTACCTCGACTACTCGACGTTCCGGCCCCTCCGTTCGCTCGTGCCGGATGAGGAACAGAGCGCGTTCGCGATCGTCGGGACCATCTCCCAGCGCCGCACCGCACGCGGGCAGATGCTCACCGAGGTCCAGCTGCTCGACGAGGAGGGTCAGCCGAGCCGGGTGACCGCGGCGTGGTTCGGACGCCAGTTCATCAAGGAGCGCATGCGCGAAGGCCAGCGCGTCCGCGTCTCCGGCAAGGTCGGGTTCTTCGGCCGCTCGCTCCAGTTCCGGCAGCCGCAGGTCGAGCCCGCGGACGCCGAGGCGGTCCACACCGGCCGCATGGTCCCCGTGTACCGGCTCACCGAGGGATTGAAGGAGGGGAACCTCCGGCGCTGGCTGCACACCGCCGTCGAGGGCGGGCCGCGACGCACCGCGCTGATCAGCGAGCTGCCGGATCCGCTCCCAGGTGATCTGCGGGAGCGTTGTCGGCTGCTGCCGCTTCCCGACGCGATCCGCGAGGTCCATTTCCCGAGCGGCGACCCCGAGCTCTTCGCCGCCCGCCGCCGGCTCGCGTTCGACGAGCTCCTTGTTCTCCAGCTCGCGCTCGGGCAGCGGCGCGCGCGCTGGACGAAAGATGCGCACGCACTTCCTCTGCGGACGACCGACGGTGACCTCGCGACCTGGATCGGTGAGCTGCCGTTCACGCTGACGGACTCGCAACGGCGCTCGCTGGGCGAGATCCGCGCGGACCTCGACCGCGGCATCCCGATGTCGCGGCTGCTGCAGGGCGACGTCGGCTCCGGCAAGACCGTCGTCGCGGCGCTCGCCGCTCGCATCGCGACGGCATCGCGCGCGCAGACCGCGCTCATGGCCCCGACGGAGCTCCTCGCCGAGCAGCACTTCCGGACGCTCGACCGGCTGCTCGGGCCGGGCGGTCCGACCCGCGCCCTGCTCACGTCGAGCGTCACCGCGCCCGAGCGGCGGCGCGTGCTTGAGGGCCTCGCCGCCGGGACGATCGCCATCGCCGTCGGCACGCACGCGCTCGTCGAGGAAGCTGTCGTGTTCAAGGCGCTCGCGCTCGCCATCGTCGACGAGCAGCATCGCTTCGGCGTCCGGCAGCGCGCGGCGTTCCGCGACAAGGGCGTCGACCCGCATCTTCTCCTCACGACCGCGACGCCGATCCCCCAGACGCTGTGGCAGACGGTGTACCGCGACCTCGACATCTCGACGATCGACGAGCTGCCCTCAGGACGTCAGACGATCCGCACCGAGGTGCGTACGAGCTCCGCGCTCCCGAAGGTGTGGGACTGGGTGCGTGAGCGCGTCGGCGCGGGCGAGCAGGTGTTCGTCGTCTGCCCGCGCATCGACGCGAAGGACGACGGCCTGGGCGTCGACGTGCCGAGCGCCGTGGCGGTCGAGACGGAGCTCGGCCGTGGCGCGCTGAAGGGCCTCCGGCTCGCGCTGCTGCACGGGCGGATGCCGGCCAAGGAGCGGGAGCTGACGATGGGCCGCTTCGCGGCCGGCGAGATCGACGTCCTGGTCGCGACCACGGTCGTCGAGGTCGGCATCGACGTCGCGAACGCGACGGTCATGGTCGTCCTCGGCGCGGAGCGATTCGGCCTCGCGCAGCTCCACCAGCTGCGCGGCCGCGTCGGCCGCGGCGACAAGCGGTCCTTCGCGGTGCTCGTGAGCGAGGCCGCGGGCGAGTCGGAGCGGCTCGCGGCGATGACCGAGCAGAAGGACGGCGAGCCGCTCGACGGCTTCGAGCTCGCAAGGCGGGATCTCGCGATCCGCGGTCCCGGCGAGTTCCTTGGGCAGCGCCAGCACGGGCTCCCGGAGCTGCGCGTCGTCGACCTCTCCGACGTCGATCCGCTTCTCCTTCAAGAGACCGCGCAAGAGGCCGACCGGATCCTCGGGTCGGACGGCGAGCTCCGGTCGCCGGAGCACCGCGGTCTCGCGGCCGAGGTCGAGACGCTCTGGCGCCGCACCGCCCTCGCATGAGGGTCATTGCCGGGGAGGCCAAGGGTCGCTCGCTCGTCGTCGCGAGGGGCGGCGGCACGCGGTCCGCTACGGATCGGATCCGCGAGACGCTCTTCGCGATCCTCGCCGACCGCGTCGAGGAGGCAAGAGTGCTCGACCTCTTCGCTGGCGCGGGGACGCTCGGGATCGAGGCGTTGTCCCGTGGCGCGGCCCGTGCCACCTTCGTCGATCGCGCGCCGGAGGCGATCGCGGCACTGCGCCGCAACCTCGCCACGACGAAGTTCGAAGACCGGGCCGAGGTCGTCCGGTCCGACGTCACGGCCTTTCTCGCGGGCGTCGTCGGGGAGTACGACGTCGTGTTCTGCGACCCGCCGTTCGCGGACGTCGCGCTCCTCGGGCGCGTCCTCGCCAGTGACCGGCTGCGCAACGTGGCCGCCCAGGGGCTGGTCGTGGCGCGCGTCCTCCGGAAGCACCCGCCAGCGCTGCCGGAGGGGCTCCGGGTCACGCGTGAGCGCGTCGTAGGCGAGGAGTCGCTCCTGTTGCTGGAGTACATTCGACCCTAGATGGACATCCAATTCCTCGTCGAACGGCTCGAGGCGATGGTCGTCAGCGCACGCAAGATGCCGATGACGAACCAGGTGCTGCTCGAGCAAGCGGCGATCCTCGACGTCATCGACCAGCTGCGCATCGCGATCCCCGAAGAGGTCCGTCAGGCCCGGAAGATCAATCAGGAGCAGGAGCGCGTCCTCACTCGCGCCCGCGAGGAGGCCGAGCAGATCATCGGCGCGGCCCAGGAGCAGGCGGGGCTCCTGCTGCAGGACCAATCCATCCTGCGTCAGGCGGAAGCCCGTGCGCAGGAGATCGAAGGAGCGGCAGGGAACAAGGCGGAGGACACGATGCGCGGCGCGGACCAGTACGCGTCCGATGTCCTCGTGCGACTCGAGAGCGACCTCGTGAAGACGCTGTCGATCATCAAGAAGAGCCTCGAGGTGCTCGAGGAGCGTCGCGCGCAGCCCGTCGACTAACGCCGTGATCATCAGCGTCGCGCCTCTGCTGAAGCAGCCTGTTGGAAGTGAGCTCGCCTTCGCGTTCGCGGAGGACCCCATCGATCCGAATGGCGACAATGCCGCTCTGCTCGAGGTGGGCTTCGAGTCCGTCGATGCGCGCGTGACAGCGACGCATACGAACCCGGGTCCGCTCCTCGAAGGTGAGGCGCGCGCGACGACGCAACAGCAGTGCAGCCGCTGCCTGCGCCCGGTGAAGGTGTTGATCGATGCGACCTTCGCCGAGCAGTACTACGCGACCGTCGGTGTGGTGGGCGAACCGCTCGATGCTGCGCCGCTCGACGCGAGGACGATCAGCTCCGACTTCCTCGTCGACCTCACGCCGCTCATCGCGGAGGAGCTCCTCCTCGCGACGCCGCTCGCGCCGCTCTGCCGTCGCGATTGCAAGGGCCTCTGCCCGGAGTGCGGTGAGGACCTCAATGATCGCCCGCACACGCACGACGATGCGGAGAACGAGCACTGGGCGAAGCTGCAGGCGCTGCGCGACTTCCGACCAGAGCGCGACTCAGCCCTCTAGAATCACTCTCAACCCCCGAAGGAGGTCCTCGTGGCCGGACAACCCAAGAAACGCACGCCCCACGCCGCACAGGGCGACCGCCGCAGCCACCTGAGGCTGAAGGCGGCGAACCTGTCGCCCTGCCCGCAATGCAAGGCGCCGAAGCCAGCGCACCAGGCCTGCCCGCAGTGCGGCACGTTCCGCGGGCGCCAGGTCATCCGCATCAAGACGAAGACCCGGACCTAGCTCATGCGCATCGCGGTCGACGCGATGGGTGGCGACCACGCCCCGGACGAGATCGTCCGGGGCGCGCTGTTGTACCGATCCGAGGGCCGTCCTGCTGAGATCGTCCTCGTCGGCCGCGAGGATGTCGTCCGACGCGCACTCGGGACCACGCAGCGCGAAGGCATCACGGTCGTCGATGCGCGCGAGGTCGTCGCGATGGACGAGCATCCGTCCGCCGCGCTTCGCCGCCGCAGCGACACGTCCATCGGCGTCGCCACCGCGCTCGTGAAGCGAGGTGAGGCGGACGGCGTCGTCTCCGCCGGGAACACCGGCGCGA
>JBKJTV010000062.1:0-11688 GCA_046589985.1 Candidatus Limnocylindria bacterium
CAGCTTCTCCTCGGCGCTCGGGGTCGTGCAGACGCTCGCGCTCATCCTCATCGCGATCCTCACAGCGTCCGCCATCGGGATCGACTACGGATCCGGAACTCTGCGTTCGGTCCTCACGAAAGGGACGGGCCGCTGGCCGTACCTCATGGCCAAGCTCCTGACGCTGACCATGCTCGCCGGGACCGGACTGCTCATCACGCTGGCGACCGTTGCCGTGAGCAGCGTCATCGCCGGCTCGCTCGCCGGCGAGGCTCCGGCCACAGGGACGGTCGTCGCGAAGACCTGGGGGGATACGGCCGCCGCATTCGCCAAGGCCTGGATCTCCGTGGTCCCCTACCTCGCGCTCACCGCGTTCGTCACCGTCCTAGCCCGGTCGTCGGCGGCAGGCATGGCCATCGGGCTCGGCTACTACTTCCTCGAGCAGATCCTCATTGCGCTGCTCTCGGGCCTCTTCACCTGGTTCCAGAACGTTTCCGATTTCCTGCTCGTCCGCAACATTTCCGCTTGGACGCAGGGGACCGGGACGGGGGGCGGCTTCGGCGCGGCTGGGACCCTGCCTGACGCGACACATGCGATCGTCGTTCTCTCGATCTACACCATCGCCCTCGGGGCGGGCGCGTTCTGGCTCTTTGAGCGCCGGGACGTCCAGGGCGCGACCGCGGGGTAGGCGACCCGCGAGCCGAATTCTCAGGTCGCGGCGCGGGTCAGCGCGTCGGACTTGCGCCGGTCCTCCGCCTTCGAGTGGTCGACCAGTTGTGGCGGATGCGCCCGTAACGCTCGGGCGTGACGTCCCAGCCGAGACGCTCGCGAATTGTGATGACGGTCGCGATGGGCGCTAGCATCGCACGCGCCCATGCTGACGGTCACTAACCTCGAGGTCGTGTACAGCGACGTCATCGTCGCGCTGCGCGGCATCTCGCTGGAGGTCCCGGACGGGAGCATCGTCGCGCTCCTGGGCGCGAACGGCGCCGGGAAGACGACCTGCCTGCGCGCGATCAGCGGCCTCCTGGACGTCCACCGCGGCAGGATCAGCAAAGGCGGCGTGACGCTCGATGGCGCACCGATCGGCGGGCTCGACGCGCCGGCGATCGTCCGCCGCGGCATCGCACAGGTCCTCGAGGGCCGGCGGATCTTCGCGGAGCTGACCGTGGACGAGAACCTGCGCGCGGGGGCATTCACGCGGGCCGTCACGTCGGATTCTTACGATCAGGTGCTCGACCTCTTTCCGATCCTGCGGCGCCGCCGCGGCGACGTCGCGGGATACCTCTCCGGCGGCGAGCAGCAGATGCTCGCGATCGGGCGCGCGCTCATGGCCAAGCCCACGCTCCTTCTGCTGGACGAGCCCTCGCTCGGGCTTGCGCCGCTCGTCGTGCGGCAGATCCGCGACATCATCGTCGAGGTGAACCGGCAGGGCACCTCCGTTCTGCTCGTCGAGCAGAATGCCGCGCTCGCGCTGCGGATCGCCTCGTACGGCTACATCCTCGAGAACGGCAAGATCGTGATGGCGAAGACGGCCGAGCTGCTCGGTCGCGACGAGGACGTCCGGGAGTTCTACCTCGGGTTCGCGCAGGGCGAGCGTCGCGGGTATCGCGACGTGAAGCACTACCGGCGGCGGAAGCGATGGCTCAGCTGAGCGCGCCGCTGCTCCGCGTCGAAGCTGTCTCGCTCGCATTCGCCGGCGTCGTGGCGCTCGACGGCGTTTCATGCGAGGTCCATGACGGCGAGCTCTTCGCGATCATCGGCCCGAACGGCGCCGGCAAGACCTCGCTCTTCAACTGCATCAGTGGCGTGTATCGCCCTCGCGCGGGGCGCATCCTGTTCCGCGGAGAGGACGTCGGCGGCCTCGCCCGCCACGAGATCGCGTCCGCCGGCATCGCGAGGACGTTCCAGAACGTGGAGCTCTTCCCGCGGCTCACCGTGGTCGACAACCTCATGCTCGGCCGACATCACCTCATGCGCGCCGGCGTGCTGAGCGGGGGCCTCTGGTTCGGCCCCGCGCGTGCCGAGGAGACGCGGCACCGCGAGCGGGTGGAGCGCATCGTGGACTTCCTGGAGATCGAGGCGCTGCGCGGCCGGGTCGTCGCGAGCCTGCCCTACGGCCTGCAGAAGCGCGTGGAGCTTGGACGCGCGCTCGCGATGGAGCCCGCGCTCCTGCTTCTCGACGAGCCCGCCTCCGGGATGAACGTCGAGGAGACCGAGGACATGGCGCGCTTCATCCTCGATATCAAGGAGGACCTTGGGATCGCGCAGATCCTCATCGATCACGACATGGGTTTCGTCATGGATGTGGCGGACCGCGTCATGGCGCTCGACTTCGGCCGGAAGATCGCCGAGGGCACGCCGGCCGAGGTCCAGCGCGACCCGGCCGTCATCCGCGCGTACCTCGGCGCGGAGGAGGCCGCCGTATGACCCGGCCGGCTACGCTCCCCGGTCTCTTCCGCGAGCGCGCTCGCGTCTCGGCTGCACGAGTGGCGCTGCGGGAGAAGCGCGAGGGGATCTGGCGCGAGCACAGCTGGGCCGATTACGCGGAACGCGTCCGCGCCTTCGGCCTGGGCCTCGTCGCCCTCGGCGTCGGCGTCGGTGACCGCGTCGCGATCCACTCCGAAGACCGGCCCGAGTGGCTGTTCGCCGACATCGGCACGATGAGCATCGGCGCGATCTCGGTCGGCGTCTACCCGACGAACCCGCCGGCGGAGGTCGAGTACCTGCTCGCCCACTCCGGCGCGCGCATCCTCGTCGCCGAGGACCAGGAGCAGGTGGACAAGGCGCTCGCCGTCGCCGACCGGTGCCCGGCCCTCGAGCGCATCGTCTACGTCGATCCGAAGGGCCTGCGCGCCTACCGCGACCCGCGGCTCATCCCGTACGCCGAGGTCGAGCGGCTGGGCCGCGCCTCGCACGAGGCGGATCCCGCACGATTCGATCGCCTCGTCGACGATCGGACGGCCGACGAGATCGCGACGATCGTCTACACGAGCGGGACGACCGCTGCCCCAAAGGGCGCGATCCTCCTGGAGGACAACCTGGCAGCGGCGGTCGAGCTGTCAGGCGCGGTGTGGGACGCGTCGGAGGACGACCGCATCTGCTCGTACCTGCCGCTCTGCCACATCGCGGAGAAGCTCTTCACGATGCACCTGCCGATCGCGTTCGGCGCGTCGGCGAACTTCGCTGAGAGCATCGATACCGTCACCGCGAATCTGCGCGAGGTCGAGCCGACGATCTTCCTCGGCGTACCACGCATCTGGGAGAAGATGGCCGCCGGGATCCAGATCCGCATCCAGGACGCGGACCCGCTGAAACGCGCGCTCTACCGGTTCTGGATGCGGGTCGGCGCGCGCCTCGCCGACGTGTGGATCAGGAGCGGCGGACGCTACCCCTTCCCCTGGAACGTCGTCTACCGCGCGGGCTGGCTGCTCCTGTATCGCTCGCTGCAGGACAAGCTCGGGCTCGGCCGCTGCCGTTCGCCTATCAGCTCCTCGGCCCCGATCGCGCCCGACGTCCTGCGGTTCTTCCACGCCATCGGGATCCACGTGCGCGAGGCGTGGGGCCTCACCGAATGCACCGGCGCCGCGACGCTCACGCCGCGCGCAGCCGTCCGGATCGGCTCGGTCGGGCCGCCAGTCCCGGGGATGGAGGTGCGGATCGCCGACGACGGCGAGATCCTGCTTCGCTCGCGACTGGTGTTCGCGGGCTACTACCGCGATCCCGCGGCAACGGCCGAGGTCATCGACACGGCCGGCTGGCTGCACACAGGTGACGTCGGGCACCTCGACGAGGCCGGGCACATCCACATCACCGACCGCAAGAAAGACCTCATGATCACCGCCGGCGGCAAGAACATCGCGCCCAGCCTCATCGAGAACAAGCTGAAGGCCTCGCCGCTCATCAAAGAGGCGATCGCGATCGGCGACCGCCGAAGCTATGTCGCGGCGCTCATCGGGATCGAGCGCGACGCGGTCGGCGACTGGGCAACGCGGCGCGGGATCGCGTTCACGACGTACCGCGATCTCACCGAGAAGCCCGAGGTCGTCGAGCTCATCGCGAATGAGGTCCGTCGCGCGAACCGCGATCTCGCGCAGGTCGAGCAGGTGAAGCGGTTCCGTCTCATCCCGAAGGAGCTCGACCAGGACGACGGGGAGCTCACCGCGACCCAGAAGGTGAAGCGCGCGATCCTGCAGGACCGCTTCCGCGACCTCGTCGAAACCCTCTATCGCTCGTGACCGATCTCGTGCAGCTCCTCGTCCAAGGCATCGCCCTCGGCGCGGTGTACGGGCTCGTGGCGCTCGGCTTCGTCGTCATCTACAAGGCGACGGAGGTCATCAACTTCGCGCACGGTGAGCTCCTGCTGCTTGGCGCGTACCTCGTGTACGCCCTGCGGATCGAGGCGGGCCTCCCGTTCTTCGCGGCCGTGCCGGTCGCGATCGCGCTGATGGTGGCGGTCGGCTGGGTCATTGAACGGTCGGTGCTGCGACGCATGGTCGGCCGGCCGACATTCGCGGTCGTCATGATCACGATCGGCCTCGCGATCGTCCTGCGCCAGCTCGTTACCGCGGTCGCGGGGTACGACGACCGAAGCATCGGCGATCCGTGGGGCGCGTCGACCGCCTCGCTCGGCGATGTGCAGGTGAACGTCGTTTCGCTTGTCACCGTCGGCGTCGTCGCGGCGCTCGTCGCGGCGTTCTTCGCATTCTTCCGTGGGACGAAGGCGGGCGTCGCCATGCGCGCGGCGGCACTCGACCAGGAGGCCGCGCTCGCGGTCGGCATTCCGGTACGCAGCGTGTACGCCTGGTCGTGGATGATCGCCGCAGCCACCGCGACCGTCGGCGGCGTATTCCTCGCATCCTTCCCCGCGACGCTGCACCCTGGCCTGGGCTTCGTGGCGTTCCGCGCGTTCCCGGCAGCGATCGTCGGCGGACTCGACTCCCCCGGCGGAGCGATCGCCGGCGGGCTGCTCATTGGTCTCACCGAAGTGCTCGTGCAGGCCTACCAGCCGCAGTACGCGCCGTGGCTCGGCAACAACGTGCACGTCGTCGCGGCCTACCTGCTCATGATCGTCGTGCTCATGTTCCGGCCGTACGGCCTCTTCGGGACACGAGAGGTGGAGCGGCTGTGAGCTGGACGTGAGCCGGCCCGAGGGACTCCGGACGAGCTACGCGCAGGAGCTGGCGCTCCTCCGTCACCGCAGAGACAAGGTGTGGCTCGCATTCCTCGCCGTCGCGGCCGTCGCGACGCCCTTCGTCCTGGACGACTTCTGGCTCTCCGTGCTCACGTTCACCGCGATCGCCGCGATCGGGGCGATCGGGCTCAACCTGCTCACCGGCTTCACCGGCCAGGTCTCCCTCGGTCACGCGTTCTTCGTCGGCGTCGGCGCGTACTCGGCCGGGTACCTCGGCGGGAACCTCGGCCTGCCGGTGATCGTGTGGCTCCCCGCGTCCGGCCTGCTCGGCGCGCTCCTCGGCCTCGCGGTCGGGCCGTTCGCGCTACGTCTCCGTGGCCTCTACCTCGCGATCGTCACGCTCGGCCTGGTGTTCCTTGGCGAGTACCTCTTCCTCAACCTACGCGTCGTGACCGGCGGTCCGCAGGGCCGCGCCATCCCGTCGCCGAAGATCGGCGACCTGAACTTCGCCGACCTCGGGCCGGCGCTCGGGCTCGAGCTCAGCCGCGAGCAGTCGTTCTTCCTCTTCGTCGTGCCGCTGCTCGCGATCGCGGCGGTCTTCGCGCGCAACGTCGTACGGAGCCGGCCGGGGCGGGCGTTCCAGGCGATCCGCGACCGGGAGATCGCGGCCGCCGTCATCGGCGTGGACCTCGCGCGCTACAAAGTTGCGGCGTTCGCGCTGTCGTCGCTGTACGCCTCGATATCCGGAGCGCTGCTCGGCTCGTACCTCCGGCACGTCACGCCGGCGAACTTCGACCTCACCCTCTCGATCCAGTTCGTGGCGATGGTCATCATCGGCGGCGCGGGCACGGTCTACGGCTCGATCCTGGGCGCCTTCTTCATCGTCCTCATCCCGCGCGTCGTCGAACAGCTCAGTCCGGTCATCCCGTTCGTCAGCCAGACCTCATCCGGTGCCGGCCTCACCGTGTACACGCTCAACCAGCTCATCTTCGGCGCGCTCATCATCGTCTTCCTCATCGCCGAGCCCACCGGGCTGGCGGGTATCTGGGCCCGCCTACGCCTCTACTTCCGGACGTGGCCCTTCTCGTACTAGTGGCGCGAGCTTGCGTCCGACGACGACGTCGAGGTTGAAGATCTCGCCGCCGACGAGGAAGCGCCTCGTCAGCTCGAGGTAGATGCGGTAGCGACGAACGAAGTCCCGACCGAAGCTGGCCTCGAGCGCGGGCCGGTGGGCAGCGAGGTTTGCGATCCACGCGTCCAGGGTCTTGTGATAGTTCGCTTGCGCGATCTGGTGGACCCGCTCGAGCGCGAATCCGGTGCTGCCCACCAGTGCCAGCTCCTCGGCCAGGGTCCGGTAGTTGCCGGTCGAGCCGAAGATCTGGTTGACGAACGACGAGCCGCGCGTCGTGCGACGGCCGTAATCGGCGTGCCGGAAGTGGAGCTCCTTGTTCACCATGCGGCCACCGTCACGCAACAGGTCGTGCACCTTGGCGAAGAAGCCGGCGAGGTCGTGGAAATGGACGATGACCTCATCCGTGTAGACGGCATCGAACCCGCGGTCGTCGTCGTATTCGTCCCAGCGACCTTCCACGATCCGCGCGTTCGCGCCGTGGTGCGCGATCCGTTGGTCGGCAATGGCCTTCTGGCTCGCGATCGGTGTCAGGCCGACGCCCTCGACGCCGTAGGTCTTGCACAGGTAGACGAGCGGGCCGCCCCAGCCACAACCGACGTCGAGGATCCGCTGGCCCGGACGGAGGTCCATCAGCTCCGCGAGGAGGTCGAGCTTGCGCTCCTGCGCCTCGCTGAGCGTGGTGGCGCCCTCCCAGACGACACAGGAGTAGACATTCCACTCGCCGCCGAGGACCGTCTTGAAGAACTCGGCCTCCTCGTAGTGCTCGCTCGAGAGCCGCGCCTCCGCCTCGCGCGAGAGCGGCTGGTATTGCGGCGACGGCGCGACCTCTGTCCGACGGGTACGCCCCGTCATCACGGCGCTCTCCCGCTGGTGTCCAGGCTCTCCGCCAATCGCCGCAGACGCTCGGCCTCGGGCTCGAGGCCCGGCGAGGCGAAGGCGGGAGTCGCCTGTTCCAGGTGTGCGGCAGCTGCCTCGCGGTCGCCGCCGTCGCGGCAGAAGAGGGCCCAAGCGACCTCGGTGCGCGCAGCGTCGAGCCGATCCTCGCCTGAGGACAGCAGCTCGACCGCCCGGGCGAAGTGCGCGCCCGCCCCATCGGGACCCGGTGGCGGAGAGGCGGCGAGCGCCCGCGCCCAGATGGCGTGCGCGAGGCCCTCGCCATACAGGCTGGGCGTCTGCTGCCCGATCGCCACGGCCCGCTCCGCGAGGCTCACCGCCTCGGCGGGCCGTCCGGCCTCGAGCGCCAGCTCCGCCTTGATCGTGGCGAAGACATGGTCGAGGAAGAGGGCGCCCGGTCCGGCGAGCCTCCCTCGAATGGCCTCGGAGCGGGTCATGCTCGCCGCCGCACCGGCGTGATCCCCGAGGCGGCCCTGCGCACACGCGCGGAGACCGTGGCCGCTGCGCGCAACGATGTGGTCGCCGACCTTGTCGCTCGCCTCGATGCTGCGGTCGGAGGCCTCGAGCATGCCTCGTGTGTCGCCACCGAGAAGGTGGACGAAGCCCAAGAAGGCATAGCTCGCACCGATCCCGTGCGGGCTCCCGACCTCGAGGGCGCGAGCGAGGCCGCGCTGCGCCTCGACGAGCCCGGCCGCGTAGTCGCCGCTCGCGGCGAGCGCGACGCCGAGCGACCCGGTCGCACGGATCCAGTCCGGCCAGTGGCCGCTCCTCTCGAGGAGGGCGACGGCGCGCGCGAGCAACGGGCGAGCCTTGCCGAACTGACCCTGGACGATCAACGCGTCGCCCAGCGTGGCCGAGGGAAAAGCGAGCAGCTCCTCGTCGCCCAGCTCTTCCGCGAGCGCAAGAACGCGCTGGAAATGCTTCATCGCGAGGAGCGGCTCGTTGCGGAAGTGGCGCGCGCGGCCGAGCGCGTACTCGACCCGCGCGATCCGCGACCGGTCGCCACCGGCCGCGCCGTCCGGGCCGGGGAGGGCCCGTGCGAGCGCCTCCGCCTCCGCCAGGCGCGCCAGCCGGCGCTCCGGCTCCGCGCCCGCGGCGACGTCCGCCTCGCGGACGATGGCGTCGACGCGCCGCTGGCGGTTCTCCATGGTGTCGGGGAGGCGCTCGAGCGCCTGGAGCGCCTTCACGTAGTGCTGCCGCGCCTCGACGTGGGCGTAGAGCCGCCGGGCGGCGCCCCCCGCCTCGCTGAAGTACGCGGCGGCCTTCTCCCACTCCTCGCCGCGCAGGAAGTGCTCGGCGAGGATGCTCTCGAACTCACCGATGCGCTCGGGAAAGATCGACTCCATCGCGTGAGCGACCTTGCGATGCAGCTCCTTGCGCCGCGGGCCGAGGAGGCTCTGGTAGACGACGTCCTGGATCACCGCGTGCTTGAAGCTGTACTCGGCCTCGGGCTGCCTCCGCGTCTCGCGGACGAACTCGAGGCGCTGGAGCTCGCGCAGCCGCGCGCCGAGCTGACCGTTCGCGTCGCTGACGGCCGCGAGCACGCGGTGGTTCACGACCCGGCCGATGATCGATGCGACCTGGAGCACGCGCTTCACCGGATCCTCGAGCCGGTCGAGCCGCGAGAGAACGATCCCCTGGAGCGTGTCGGGGACGCGGACCTCGCTTGCCGCGACCGTGAGGCGCCACGCATCGCCATCGCGTGCGAGCACGCCCTGCTCCGTGAGGGATCGAACGACCTCTTCGACGTAGAGAGGTACACCTTCCGCCTTCCGCAGCACGAGCTCGCGCACCTCCCGCGGCAGCTCGACGCCGCCGAGCACGCCCATGGCGAGTCGGGAGCTCGCTTCGGCGGGCAGCGGCGCGAGCACGATGTCGGTGTGGCGGTGGGCGAAGAGCGTCTGCACCTTCTGCCGCAGGACCCACGAGGGCGTCGCGGTATCCGGGCGGGCGACCAGGATGTACAGGATCGGATGGTCTTCGACGAGCCCGAGCTGATCGTCGACGAGCGCCGCCGAAGCGCGGTCGCTCCAGTGCGCATCCTCGAAGACGATCGCGATCGGCGCTCGCCGCGCGGACGCGACGATGAGCTCCTTGAAGGCGCGGAGCACCTCGTGCTGCAGCCTCTCGCCCTGGTACGGCTCGACACGGGCGGCCGCCACCGCGTCGAGGCGCATACCGAGCGCGAAGGCGATGAACGGCCAGATGTCCGGCGCGCGTTCCGCGCCGCACTCGGTCTCGACGAGACTGCGAAGCTTGGCGAGGGCCGCCGGCTCGGAGTCATCTGCGCCGATCGATGCCGCCCGGCGCACCTGCTCGCCGACGACCCAATAGGGGACATCCTGCCCGTACGACGCGGCGCGCCCGTGCAGCCAGACGATGCCCGACGGCATCTGTTCGCGCACCTCCAGGAGCAGGCGCGACTTGCCCATCCCGGCCTCGCCGATGAGGGTGACGACGCCGCCGATGCCATTCGCGAGGTCCAGAAGGCGTGCCTGGAATGTCTCGAGCTGCGCCTCGCGGCCGACGAAGGGAGTTCTGACCGCCGAAGGAGCGCGCCGCTCCGCCGAGTCGCCCTCGCCAACGAGCCGGGCGGCAACGACGGGCAACTCGAAGCCCTTCAGGGAGAAGGTCTCGGGCGCGCCGAAGAGGAATAACGCCGGCGCGAGCCGCTGCGTCGCCGCGGACACCAGGATCTCGTCGGGCGCGGCGGCGCTCTCCAGCCGCTGCGCGAGGTGGACCGCTTCGCCGATCGCGGAGTACTTGAGGCGCACGCCCTTGCCGATCGTGCGGACCACGACGCCACCGGTGTGGACACCCATGCGGACCGCGAGCGGGAGGCCCGCGGCCGGAGCGCCGGGGGCGCGCAGTGCCTCGACGGCCTCGCGTATCGCGGCTGCGGCGCGGAGCGCGCGCTCGGGGTCATCCTCGTGCGCGATCGGTGCGCCGAAGATGCAGAGAGCTCCGTCACCCGCGATGTCGACGATCGTTCCCTCGTATCGGTACACGACCGTCGCGACCGCACCGAGCAGCTCATCCAGCAGGTCGGCCATCCGCTCCGCGCCGCGCTCGCGCAGGATCTCAGTGGATTGCGCGAGGTCGACGAAGAGGACCGTGACCTGGCGCTGCTCGCCCTCGAGCGTGGCCTCGGCCGCAAGGTAGCGGTCGGCGAGGTCTTTCGGCAGGTAGCCCCGGGCCACGGCGACCGGGGTGTGGATCGCCGTCCGCGATCCGAGCGGCGTCGCACAGGCCGAGCAGAACCGCGCGGCCGGCCCGTTGACCGCGGCGCACGAGGGGCAGACCCGGGGCAACGCCGCACCGCAGGCCGTGCAGACGCGCGCGTCAGCGTCGTTGGGCGAGGCGCAGTGCGGACAGGCGAGGCTCACGCTTCCCTCTCTCCCCTCGACCCCTACGGGCTTCCGATCGCCGACGCAGTCTGAGCGCGGGAGATGCCGCCCGCAACGGTGAACACGGTCAGGTAGACAGCGCGCCTACGATGCGGCCTGCCGCCACAGTGGCGGAGCGCGTCCACGGCGGGAAGCCGTCGGACGGGGGAGGGAACATGAGAGCGCGATCCCTGCGCGTCATTGCGCTACTCGCCATCGCAACGCTCGTCGTGACTGCCTGTCGCACCGAGGTGAAGACCTCCGTCGGCGTCGAGGCGAAAGTCATCAAGCTCGGCGAGATCACGCCGCTCACCGGCTCCGCATCGGCCATCGGCAAGCCGCTCACCCGCGGCCACGAGGTCTACTTCCAGTACGTGAACGAGGTCCTCGGCGGGGTGGGCCAGAAGCTGCCGAAGGAGGAGCGCTTCAAGGTCGAGCTCATCACGCTCGACTCGCAGTACCGTCCGGACATCCAGGTCCAGCAGTACAACGCGCTGAAGGACAAGGTCCTCATGATCGCCCAGTCGCTGGGCACCGCGCACACGAACGCGATCCTCGCGCAGATCAACGAGGACAAGATCCTCACCGCGGCAGCGACGCTCGCCTCGGACTGGCCGAGGCAGAAGTACGTGGTCGCCACCGGTGCGCCCTATCCGGTGCAGTTCGTCAACGCGGCGCAGTACCTCAAGGACAAGGGCGTCACGCCAAAGGCCGGGATCATCTACCAGGACGACGACTATGGCGCCGACGGCGTCAAGGGCCTCGAGTTCGCGGCGAAGCAGTTCGGCTTCCAGATCGTGGCGAAGGCCTCCTACAAGGTGACGGACACCTCATTCGCCGCGCCGGTGAGCGCGATGAAGACGGCCGGCGCGGACCACGTCTTCCGCGCGAGCACGCCCTCGGCGACGGGCCAGATCCTCGGCACCGCAGCGACCCTCAGCTACGCCGCGCAGTTCATCGGCCTCTCCCCGGCGTGGGTCGGCGCGCTCACGGGCACCGCGGCGCAGCCCTCGCCGATCCTCGCGTACATGCAGCGCTACCTCTGGATCGTCACCGACGCGCAGTGCGCCTGGGGCGAGACGAAGGCCGGCTGCGAGGGAATGAAGGAGCTCATCGAGAACCACGCGAAGTTCGGGAAGGACCAGCCGCCCGACTACTACTTC
>JBKJTV010000070.1:0-3373 GCA_046589985.1 Candidatus Limnocylindria bacterium
ACGCCATCTGTCAGGCCGAGGTCGTCCGCGGTCACGACGAGCTTCAACGGTCGCGCTGGATCAGCGCGTTCGCGCGGATGCGGAGCAGGTCGATGAGCATCTTCGGAGCGTCCGAGAGGACGTCGATGCTCGTCTCGTCGCTCTGATCCAGCGTGAACGGGATCTCGGTGACGCGGTATCCGGCGCGTCGCGCGAGGAACAGGACCTCGGCGTCGAAGGCGAAGCCGTGGAGCCGCTGCCGCGAGAAGAGATCCCGCGCCGCCTCGGCCGTGTAGGCCTTCCCCCCGCACTGCGTGTCCTGCACGCCCGTCGGTACCAGTGCGCGCACGAACGTGCGGTAGGTGGTCCCCATGACGCGGCGCACGAGCGGGCGCTTCATGCGCGAGCCCGGGACGTACCTGGACGCGATGGCGATGTCAGCACCGGCGTCGATCGCCTGAAGGAAGGGCTCGATGATCTCCACAGGGATGGAAAGGTCCGCGTCCAGGAAGACGATCGGGTCGCCGGAGGCGTGCAGAACGCCAGCACGCACGGCGCTTCCCTTGCCCCGGTGCGGGAGAGGCAGGTAGCGGAATTCGACGCCGCTCTCCGCAAGCTCGGCCGCGGCGGTACCGAAGGCGAGCGAGGAGTGGTCGGTGGATCCGTCGTCCGCGACGATGATCTCTGCCGGAATGCCGCGGCCGCGAAAGAAGTCCGCGCAGCGAGCGAGGCTCGCCGGGATCCGGCGAGCCTCGTTGTATGCGGGAAGGACGAGTGAGAGGACGCTAGCCCCGTGGCGGTCCGCTCCGGGGCGGCCCGCCGAACCCGCCCCCGCCTGGCCGGGGACGGAATCCACCACCGCCCGGTCCGCCGCGATCGCCACCGTCGCGCTCGCGGAACCGCTCGCGCTCGGCGCGTGCACGCTGTTCGTATTCAGCGCCAGACTCGGTCACGGCGCGGATCGACAGGTTGACGCGGCCCTGCCGGTCCACTTCTGCGATCTTCACTTTCACCGGGTCACCGGGCTTCAGGACATCCTCGATCCGTCCGACCCGTTCGGATGAGATCTCGGATGCCCTCACGAGACCTTCCTTGCCCGGCAGATATTCGACGAATGCGCCGATGCTCATGACCCGCGTGACCTTGCCGTCGAAGACCTCACCGACCTCGGGCTCCTTGGTGATGCCCTCGATCATCGCGATGGCCCTGGCCCGGCCCTCCGGCTTCGCGCCGGTCACGCGGACCGTGCCGTCGTCCTCGACCTCGATGTTCGTGTCGGACTCGCTCTGGATGGCCCGGATCATCTTGCCGCCGGGCCCGATGATCTCGCGGATCTTGTCGGGGTGGACCTTGATCGTGTCGATCCGCGGCGCGTACTTGTTGAGCTCGGCGCGCGGCTTGTCGATGACCTGGCGCATCGCCTCGAGGATGAAGATGCGGGCCTCCCGCGCCTGCGCGAGCGCCTCTCGCATGATCTCGAGCGTGATGCCCTTGACCTTGATGTCCATCTGGAGCGCGGTGATGCCGGTCGTGGTGCCGCAGACCTTGAAGTCCATGTCACCGTAGTGGTCTTCCATGCCCTGGATGTCGGTGAGGATCGCGTACTTGCCCTTCTCCATGACGAGGCCCATCGCGATCCCGCCGACCATGTCGGCGATCGGGACGCCCGCGTCCATGAGCGAAAGGGTCGAGGCGCAAGTGGAGGCCATCGATGACGAGCCGTTCGACTCGAGCGTCTCGCTGACGAGGCGGATCGTGTACGGGAACTGCTCCTTCACCGGGACGACCGGGAGGAGGGCACGCTCCGCCAGCGCACCGTGACCGATCTCGCGTCGTCCGGCGCCGCGCATCATGCGGACCTCACCGACCGAGTACGGCGGAAAGTTGTAGTGGTGCATGAATCGTTTCGTGTCCACGGGCGAGAGGGTGTCGATGATCTGCTCGTCCTTGCTGGGGCCGAGCGTGCAGACGTTGAGGATCTGGGTCTGGCCGCGGCGGAAGAGCGCGGAGCCGTGCGTGCGCGGGAGCACGCCGACCTCGATCTCGAGCTCGCGGATCGTCTTCGTGTCGCGGCCGTCGGGGCGGATGCCCTCTTCGGTGACGGCCCTGCGGAACTCCTCCTCGAGGACCCGCTCGTACTCGGAGCTCACCTCGTCAGTGGTGATCGGGCCGCCCTCGACCACGAACTTCGTCGCCCCTTCGAGCTTGAGGTCGTCGAGACCGGCCTCACGCTGCGCCTTATCGGCGTGACGGAGCTTCGCGCTGATTCGCTGCTTGAAGAAGCCCGCGACCTCGCCCAGCTTCGCCTCGTCGCGAACGGGCTTGACCGGCTCGAGCTTCGGCTTTCCGGCGGCACGCCGGAGCTCCTCCTGCGCATCGCAGAGCTTCACGATGGCCTGCTGCGCGAGCGCGAGTGCCTCGAGGAGCACGTCCTCGGTCACCTGGTTCGCGCCCGCCTCGACCATCATCACAGAGTCGCGCGTCCCGGCGACCACGAGGTCGAGCTTGCTCGTCTCCAGCTGCTGGATCGTCGGGTTGAGCGTGAGCTTCCCGTCGACGGTCCCGACGCGCACGCACCCGATCGGACCCTCGAAGGGCGCGTTCGAGATGTGGAGCGCCGCGGATGCCGCGTTCACCGCGAGGACGTCGTAGTCGTTCTCCTGGTCGCTCGACCACGCTGACACGACGATCTGCACGTCATTCTTGAAGCCCTTCGGCCAGAGCGGCCGGATCGGGCGATCGACGAGCCGTGCCGTGAGGATGCCCTCCTCGGAGGGGCGTCCTTCGCGCCGCGGGAACGATCCCGGGATCTTGCCCGCCGCGTAGAGGCGCTCTTCGAAGTCGACGGTGAGCGGGAAGAAGTCGATACCTGGACGGATCTTCCCGACGGTCCCCGCCGCGAAGACGATGGTGTCGCCGTAGCGGACCGTGACCGCGCCGCCGGCCTGTCGCGCGAACTTACCGGTCTCGAAGGTGAACGCCTTGTCGTTGATGGTCGCCTGGGAGCGTGTGATCGGCATGTTGTGTCTCGGGTGCGGCTTTCCTTTGACTGGGGCACGGACAGCGTGGGCGTAGCCCAGGCGGTCCGGACGAATTGGTTTCCTCGGTTACCTGCGGAGGCCGAGCCTGCCGATGACCGCTTGGTAGCGCTCAGGGCTGGTCCGGTGGAGGTAAGCGAGGAGCCTTCGCCGCTGGCCGACCATCATCAGCAGGCCGCGGCGACTGTGGTCGTCGTGGCGTGCCTCGCGAAGATGCTCGGTCAGGTGCTTGATCCGTTCAGTGAGCAGCGCGATCTGGACCTCCGGCGACCCCGTGTCGGTGTCGTGGAGGCGGTACGCGCCAATGACCTCACTCTTGACCGTTGTCGAAGCGAGCGGCACCCGTTGTCCTTTCC